>NZ_JBHRXE010000008.1:37460-218138 GCF_042648325.1 Paracoccus simplex
TGGGGCGGCCAGTGGTCCTGGGACATCTATACCGATCCCAAGGAAAGGGGCTGGGCGGACAGCATGACCGAGGCGCTGCACGATGCAAGGAACGCGCTCGGGCTGCGGCAGGCATCTGCGCCGTAGCCGCCCATCAGCTTGGCGTCTGCGGGTCGATCTTGTCGAGCCATTCCCAGCCCGCCCATTTGTCACCCGTCGCGCGCAGGTGACTGTAGCGTTGCAGGCTCGGCCAACTCCTGTGACCCGACACACTGGCAGCCTGGGGGATGGTCTTGCCCATCTCGAAAAGCCGCGACACGCCTTCATGGCGCAGATCGTGAAAATGCAGGTCCTCGATGCCGAGCAGCTTGCATGCCCTGGTGAACGCGGTGCTCACCGCATCGGTTGAGTAGGGGAAGATGCGGCTGCTCTCGGCCGGCATGGTCTTGACGATCCGCTCGGCCTCGGGCGGCAGGTCAACCCAGATATCGTTTCCTTCCTTCTCTCCGGGATGTTTCATGTCGCGCACCAGGACGCGGCCGGCTTCGAGATCCGCCCAGGTGATGCTCACGATCTCCTCCTGGCGGCGGGTCGAGAAGATCGCGAAGGCGCAGACCTTGTGCATGGGAAGCGAGCGACCTTTGCGCCAGCGGTCCTCAAAATGCGCCATCAGCTTGTTCATCTCCGCGCGGGTGGGCCGCCGGTCGCGCTTCTTGGATTTTCCTATCAGCCCGAGGTTCTTGCACACGGTCGTCGCGGCACGCATTTCGGCGGGGTCCAGGGGGATCTTCCAGGCCGGTTCCGCGATGGCGAAGATCGCGGATAAATGGGACAGGTAATTGCCGATCGTCTGGGGTTGCCGGCCGCCATCGAAAAGCTCCTGCGCGAACTCGACCAGCTTCTGCGATGTCACGGCGGCGCAGGGCAGGGAGGCTATGTCGAAGGACTTGATGGTTCTCAGAACCTGGGCCTTGGTGTTGCCGATCTTCTTTGTCGACGTCCTCACATACGTGTCGATCGCCTCGGCCAGGGTGGCGCCGCCGGTGCGATGGCGTTCCATCTTCTCGAATCCGCCCGGCTTCTTCAGTTCAGCTTCCTTCCGGCGCAGCCATGCCTCCGCCGCCGACCTCCTCTCGAAGCTGGAGGAGGCGGAGGCCTTCCTGCCATCTCGCATTATCCGGACCTGTGCGGTATAGACGATCGAGCCGTCCTTGAGGCGGCGCTCGGTGATCGTTCCCATGTGATTTGCTAAAGCCTCTGCGATTCTTGCTAAACGTAAGCAAAGCAAAACCGGGAACGGAATTAAACCAGCAAAAACAAGGCAGGATAAGAGACCGCGACGGGTGCTAGAAATGGCCAGAACTGGCAATTTTATTAATGAAAACAATAGCGCAATGCTATCCGTGGCCCCGATGATGGACTGGACCGACAGCCTGTGCCGCCGCGTCCACCGCCTGCTGTCGCGCCGCACCCTGCTTTATACCGAAATGGTGACTGCCCCGGCGCTGGTTTTCGGCGACCGCGCAAAACTGCTGGACCACGACGCGGGCGAGCATCCGCTGGCGCTGCAACTGGGCGGCTCGGATCCCGGGCAATTGGCCGAGGCGGCGCGGATCGGCGCCGATTGGGGCTATGACGAGATCAACCTGAATGTCGGCTGCCCCAGCGACCGGGTGCAGTCGGGCTGCTTCGGCGCCGTGCTGATGACCCGGCCCGAGCTGGTCGTGGAATGTGTCGCGGCGATGATCGCGGCCAGCCCGGTCGAGGTCACGGTGAAATGCCGCATCGGCGTGGACGAGCAGGACCCCGAGGCGGTGCTGCCGGATTTCCTGCGCCGGATGCGCGAGGCCGGCGTGCACCGCATCACCATCCATGCCCGCAAGGCCTGGCTTCAGGGCCTGTCGCCGCGCGAGAACCGCGAGATCCCGCCGCTGGACTATCCGCTGGTGCATCGCATGAAGCGGGACTTTCCCGACCTGCATCTGTCGGTGAATGGCGGCATCGCCTCGCTCGACGCGGTGGGCGAGCATCTGCGGATGATGGACGGGGTGATGGTCGGGCGCGCCGCCTATCACCAGCCCTGGGACATGCTGGGCGCGGCCGACCGGCTCTGGAACGAGGCGCCGCGCTTTGCCGATCCGCTCGAGGCGGCGCAGGCGCTGCGCGAACTGGTCGAGGCGCATCTGGCGGCGGGCGGGCGGCTGCATCAGGTGACGCGGCACATGCTGGGACTGTTCCATGGCCGGCCGGGCGCGCGCGGCTGGCGGCGGCAGCTTTCCGAAGGCGCCTCGCGGGCCCGCGACCGCGCCGAGGCGCTGGCGGTCTATGACGCCGCGCTGGCCGAGGTCATGGTCCCGGCCTGACCGCGGGCGCGGGGCGCGCGCGACCGGTCTATTCGCGCTCGGCCGCCTTGGCGCGATCCCAAAGCGCATCCATCTCGGCCAGGTCGCTGTCCTCGGGGCGGCGGCCCTGGGTGGCCAGCGCCGCCTCGATGGCCTGGAAGCGGCGGGTGAACTTGGCATTGGCGGCGCGCAGCGCCTCCTCGGGGTCGATCTGCAGGTGCCGGGCCAGATTCGCCATCACGAACATCAGATCGCCGAATTCCTCGGTCAAATGGGCGTGATCGGCGCTGTCCCTGGCCTCGACCAGCTCGCGGCTTTCCTCGACGATCTTGTCCAGCACATCGGCCGGGCCGGGCCAGTCGAAGCCGACGCGGGCGGCGCGGTTCTGCAGCTTGACCGCGCGGGTCAGCGCCGGCAGGCCAAGCGCCACGCCGTCCAGCACGCCCTTTTCGGCCTTGGCGGCGCGCTCTCGGGCCTTGATCGCCTCCCAGTCGCGGACCTGCTGCTCGGCCGATTTGTCGCGGGATTCGTCGCCGAAGATATGCGGATGCCGGTCGATCATCTTGTCCGAGATCTTCGCCACCACCTCGGCGAAGTCGAACATCCCGGCCTCGTCGGCCATCTGGGCATGGAAGATCACCTGCAGCAGCAGGTCGCCCAGCTCGCCCGGCAGCTCGTCCCAGGCCTGGCGGGCGATGGCGTCTGCGACCTCATGCGCCTCCTCGATGGTATAGGGCGCGATCGAGGCGAAGTCCTGCTCGATGTCCCAGGGACAGCCGGTCTGCGGGTCGCGCAGCGCCGCCATGATCGCCAGCAGGCGGCGGATTCCGGTGCGGTCGCTCTCCTCGCGGGTCAGCGCCGGATGGGGCGCCCGTGCCGTATCCCGGCTGGCCGTGTCCTGTGTCGCCGTGTCCTGTGCCATGATGCCGCCTTTCGGAAAGGATCCCGTCCGACCTGCCACAGCCCGGCCCGCATGTCCACGCCGCCGGGCCGGTTTGCCGGGTCGTCCGTCGGGGCCGTCTTGTCGTTCCGGCTTTCTTGCCATCCCGCGGTCCCGCGGATAGGGTGCGCGCCAATTCCGCCGGGGGATGGCCCGGAGAACGCTTGCAAAGGGATCAATCCATGTTCGTGACCGCCGCCCATGCCCAGGCCGCCGGAGCGCCTTCGGGGGCCGCCAGCATCGCCTCGTTCCTGCCGTTGGTCCTGATCTTCGTGATCATGTATTTCCTGATGATCCGGCCGCAGCAGAAGCGCATGAAGGAACATCGCGCCCTGATCGAGGCGCTGAAGAAGGGCGACGAGGTCGTCACCCAGGGCGGCCTGGTGGGCAAGATCACCTCGATCCGCGACAATGAGCTTGAGGTCGAGATCGCGCCGGGCGTCAAGGTCCGCGTGATCCGCTCGACCATCACCGGCTTGGTGAATCGCACCCAGCCCGCCGCCGCCAACAACTGAAGGCCGCCATCCCGACCATGCTGGACATCCCCTTCTGGAAGCGTCTGCTGATCCTCGCCCTCATCGGCCTGGGTCTGCTCTATGCGATGCCGAACCTGTTCTACAACCGGGTCGAGCAGCATAACGACGCCGTCACCGCCGCCGAGCGCAACGGTTTCGCAACCGAGGAAGAGACCCAGGCCCGCGCCGGCTGGCCGGACTGGCTGCCTTCGGGCCTGGTCAATTTGGGCCTCGACCTGCGCGGCGGCGCCCATCTGCTGGGCGAGGTGCATGTCCAGGACGTCTACAAGGCCCGGATGGATTCGCTGTGGCCCGAGCTGCGCGACGCGCTGGCAGCGCAGCGCGACCTGGTCGGCGCCGTCCGCCGGGTCCAGGCCCCCGACGGCCAGCTGACGGTCGAGATCGGCAATCCCGAGCAGATGGCCAAGGCGGTCGAGATCGCCCGCGGCCTGGCCACGCCCGTCACCTCGCTGACCGGCGCCGGGCAGAGCGATCTGGCGATCTCGGCCTCGGGCAGCCGGCTGACCGTGCAGCTTTCGGATGCGGAGAAGGCCGCGACCGACGACCGCACCGTGCAGCAGTCTCTGGAGATCATCCGCCGCCGCATCGACGAGGTCGGCACGCGCGAGCCGACGATCCAGCGCCAGGGCAAGGACCGCATCCTGATCCAGGTGCCCGGCATCGGCTCGGCCGAGGAACTGAAGCAGCTGATCGGCACCACGGCGAAACTGACCTTCAACCCGGTGGTGAACCGCACCACCGATGCCAATGCGCGTCCCGGCACCGGCAATGTCCTGCTGCCCTCGATGGACGAGCCCGGCGTCTATTACGTCATCGAGGAGAATCCGGTTGTCACCGGCGAGGATCTGACCGACGCCCGGCCGAGCTTCGACCAGAACGGCGCGCCGGCGGTGGATTTCCGGTTCGGCCCCTCGGGCGCCAAGCGGTTCGGGGCCTATACCTCGGCCAATATCGGCCAGCCTTTCGCCATCGTGCTGGACAACCAGGTGATCTCGGCGCCGGTGATCCGGCAGGCGATCACCACCGGCTCGGGGCAGATCTCGGGCGCCATGGATGTCGAAGGCTCGACGCAGCTGGCAGTGCTGCTGCGCGCGGGCGCGCTGCCGGCGCAGATGACCTTCCTGGAGGAACGCACCATCGGCCCGGAACTGGGCCAGGATTCGATCGACGCCGGCCGGCTGTCCTCGATCATCGCCACGGTGGCGGTGGTGGCCTATATGGTCGCGAGCTATGGGTTGTTCGGTGTCTTCGCCTCGGTCGCGGTGATCGTGAACGTCATCCTGATCCTGTCGGTCATGTCGATGATGGGGGCGACGCTGACGCTGCCCGGCATCGCCGGCATCGTGCTGACCGTCGGCACCGCGGTCGACGCCAACGTCATCATCTACGAGCGCATCCGCGAGGAGCTGCGCGCCGGCAAGCGCATGGCCAAGGCCATCGACGACGGCTTCAGCGAGGCGATGAGCGCGATCATCGACGCCAACGTCACCAGCTTCATCGCGGCGATGGTGATGTTCTTCCTCGGCTCCGGGCCGGTGAAGGGCTTTGCGGTCACGCTGACCATCGGCCTGGTCACCTCGGTCTTCACGGCGATCTACCTGACCCGCCTGTTGATCGTGCTCTGGCTGGAATGGCGCAAACCCAAAGAGCTGATCTTGTAAGGGAGCAGGACCATGGCATTTCGTCTGAAACTCGTTCCCGACAACACCAGCTACAACTTCTTCCGCTGGCAATGGCTGACCTTCGGCATCTCGGCCCTGGCGATGGTCGTCTCGGTCGTGCTGGTGCTGGTCATGGGGCTGAACTTCGGCATCGACTTCAAGGGCGGCACCACCATCCGCACCGAAAGTCCGACCGCCTTCGAGGTCGGCGACTACCGGCAGGCGCTGAACGGGCTGGACCTGGGCGACGTCTCGATCACCGAGGTTTTCGATCCGAGCTTCGGCGCCAGCAAACATGTGGCGATGATCCGCATCGGCACCACGGACGAGACCGGCTCGGTCACGCCCGAGCAACTGAACGAGGTCGAGGCGGCGCTGCAGACCGTCGATCCGAAGGTGGTCTTCGCCGCGGTGGAATCGGTCGGCCCCAAGGTCTCGGGAGAGCTGATCAAGACCGCCTTCTACGCGGTGGGTGCCGCGACCATCTGCATCATGTTCTATATCTGGCTGCGCTTCGAATGGCAGTTCGCGCTGGGGGCGGTGGTCTCGATCGTGCATGACGTGCTGCTGACGGTGGGGATCTTCTCGCTCTTCCAGCTGAAGTTCGACCTGACCACCATCGCGGCGCTGCTGACCACGCTGGGCTATTCGGTGAACGACACCGTGGTCGTCTTCGACCGGCTGCGCGAGAACCTGATCAAGTTCAAGACCATGCCGCTGATCGACGTGATGAACCTGACGGTGAACGAGACGCTGTCGCGCACCATCATGACCGCCGTCACCACGGCGCTGGCGCTTGGCGCGATGATGATCTTCGGCGGCGACGTGATCCGCGGCTTCGTCTTCGCCATGCTGTGGGGCGTGTTCGTCGGCTGCTATTCGACCATCTACGTCGCCAAGAACATCGTGCTGTGGCTGGGCGTCAAGCGCGACTGGAGCAAGCCCGGCCCCAAGGAGAAGACGCCGGGCGAGGATATTCCCGCCGCCTTCCGGGACGCGCCCTGATGGCGGTGATGACCCCCACGGAATTCTCCGGGGCCGTGCCGGTGGACGGCTACGGCCCCGGCTTCTTCCGGGTCGGTGGCGTGGTGCATCACGGCGCGGTGATCGTCACCGCCGCGGGCGTGCGCGCCTGGGGCGGGCTGGGCGACCGCGAGCCGCTGCTGGCGCTGGCCGGCGAGGTGGACGTGCTGTTCCTGGGCATGGGCGCCGAGATCGCCTTTCCGCCGCGCGACCTGACCGCGGCGCTGGATGCCGCCGGCGTGATGGCCGAGCCGATGAGTTCGGCCTCGGCCGCGCGCAGCTACAATGTCACACTGTCCGAGGGCCGGCGCGTGGCCTGTGCGCTGATCCCGTTATGAGCCTGCTCGCGGTCCGCGACCTTGCCGTGGCGCGGGGCGGGCTGCGCGCCGTCGAAGGGGTCTCCTTCGGACTCGATCCCGGCCGGGCGCTGGTGCTGCGCGGGCCGAACGGCATCGGCAAGACCACACTGCTGCGCACGCTGGCCGGGCTGCAGCCGGCGGTCGCCGGCAGGATCGAGACGGCGCCGGAGGCCATCGCCTATGCCGGCCATTCCGACGGGCTGAAGCCGGCGCTGAGCGTGACCGAGAACCTGCGTTTCTGGGCCGAGATCTTCGGCGGCCATGACATCGCCGCCGCGTTGGAGGCGATGAACCTGCGCGAACTGGCCTCGCGGCCGGCCCATGCGCTGTCGGCCGGACAGAAGCGGCGGCTGGGGCTGGCGCGGCTGATGGTGACGGGACGGCCGGTCTGGCTGCTCGACGAGCCGACGGTGTCGCTGGACCGCGATTCGGTGGCGCTGTTCGCCGCCATGCTGCGCGCCCATCTGGGCCGGGGCGGCGCGGCGGTGATCGCCACCCATATCGACCTGGGCATGCCCGAGGCCGAGATCATCGACCTTGCCCCCTATCGCGCCACGCAGACCCGCCGCGAATCGCGCCCCGCCGGCTTCAATGAGGCATTCGGATGACAGGAGGGGGCGGATGACAGGAACGGGCGGATGAAGGCGCTGCTGATCCGCGACCTGCGGCTGGCCACGCGCGCCGGAGGCGGCTTCGGGCTGGCGCTGGCCTTCTTCCTGATCGTCTGCACGCTGGTCCCCTTCGGCGTCGGCCCGGAAGGGGGCACGCTGTCGCGCATCGCGCCCGGCATCCTGTGGGTCGGGGCGCTGCTGTCCTGCCTGCTGTCGCTCGACCGCATCTTCGCGCTGGATTTCGAGGATGGCAGCCTGGATCTGCTGGCGACCGCGCCGCTGCCGCTGGAAGGGACGGTGGCGATCAAGGCGCTTGCGCATTGGCTGGTCACCGGCCTGCCGCTGGCGCTGTCGGCGCCGGTCTTCGGCCTGCTTCTGCACCTGCCGGGGCCGGCCTATCCCTGGCTGGTGGCCTCGCTGATCCTCGGCACGCCGGCGCTGTCGATGCTGGGCGCCTTCGGCGCGGCGGTGACGGTGGGGCTGCGGCGCGGCGGGCTGCTGCTGTCGCTCTTGGTGCTGCCGCTTTACGTGCCGACGCTGATCTTCGGCGCCGAGGCGGTGCGGCGCGGCGCCGCGGGCGCCGATCCGGGCGCGCCGCTGGTCTTCCTGGCCGCGATCACGCTTGCCACCCTGGCGCTGGCGCCCTTTGCCGCGGCCGCCGCGCTGCGCGTCAATCTGCGGTGAATACGACCTCTGGCCACTTGAGCGGGCGGCGCGCCCGGTTTACGGAGCAATCATGTCGATCTGGGAATATGCCAACCCTGTCAAGTTCATGCGCGTATCGGGCGCGATCCTGCCATGGGTTGTGGCGGGCGCGGCGCTCTGCACCGTCGCCGGGCTGGTCTGGGGATTCCTGACGCCCCAGGACTACAAGCAGGGCGCGACGGTCAAGATCATCTTCCTGCATGTGCCCGCCGCGCTGATGGCGATCAACATCTGGCTGATGATGCTGGTCACCTCGCTGATCTGGCTGGTGCGGCGCCACCATGTCAGCGCCCTGGCCGCCAAGGCCGCGGCGCCGGTGGGCGCGGTGATGACGCTGATCGCGCTGATCACCGGAGCGATCTGGGGCCAGCCGATGTGGGGGACGTGGTGGGAATGGGATCCGCGGCTGACCTCGTTCCTGATCCTGTTCCTGTTCTATCTGGGCTACATGGCGCTGTGGGCGGCGGTCGAGGATCCCGACAGCGCCGCCGACCTGACCGGGGTGCTGTGCCTCGTGGGCTCGGTCTTCGCGCTCCTGTCGCGCTATGCCGTGAATTTCTGGAACCAGGGCCTGCACCAGGGCGCCTCGCTGTCGCTGGCGCCGGGCGAGCGGATGTCGGCGGTCTATCGCTATCCGCTTTACCTGACCATGCTGGGCTTTTTCCTGCTGTTCCTGGCGCTGCTGCTGATCCGCACCCGCACCGAGATCCGCCGCCGCCGTCTGGCCGCGCTGCTGGCAAGGGAGAACCGCGCATGACCGAGCTTGGCAAATACGCCACCACCGTCCTGGCCGCCTATGGTGCGAGCCTGGTGCTGCTGGTCGGCATCATCGTGCAGACCGTGCTGGCCAATGCCCGCGCCCGTCGCGAATTGCAGGAGTATGAACGCCGTGGCTAGAATCTCGCCGATGATGCTGCTGCCGGTGGCGATCTTCGCCGGTTTCGCCGGGCTGGCCGGCTGGGCGCTGCTGCGCGACGATCCCGATGCGCTGCCGTCGGCCATGGTTGGGCGCGAGGCGCCCCCGGTCGGCGCGAGCACGCTGCCCGGCAAGCCGCAGCTGACCGACGCCATGCTGCGCCAGCCGGGGGTGAAGCTGGTGAACTTCTGGGCCAGCTGGTGCCCGCCCTGCCGGGCCGAGCATCCGACGCTGACCGAGCTTTCGGCCCGGCTGCCGGTCTATGGCGTCGACCTGAAGGATCCCGAATCCGCCGCGCTGGGTTTTCTGTCCGAACATGGCGACCCCTATCACGCGCTGGCCAGCGACCCGCGCGGCCGGGTGGCGATCGACTGGGGGGTGACCGCGCCGCCCGAGACCTTCATCATCGACGGCGCGGGCCGCATCCTTTATCGCCATGCCGGCCCGCTGGTGCGCGAGGATTACCAGAACCGCTTCCTGCCCGAGCTGGAGAAGGCGCTGGCGGCCGAGTGACGGCGCCGCCTGTGCCGGATCGCGGTTGCCCGGGTCTTCGGGAAGGAAGAAGACCCGGGGTGGCGCCTTGGGGTGCCGTCGCATGGGTATTTGGGAAACGGTGAAAGCGCCGGCGCGGCGGTAAGGCTTTCCAAGCCCTGCGGCGGGCGCTAAGACGGCCGGGCTTGCAAGAGGGCCGCCATGTCGCAGAACCAGACGACCATCGCTCCGCAACCCGGCATCCTGGAGATCTCGCTTTACGAAGGCGGGGCCTCGAAGGTGGCCGGGGTCGAGAATGTCGTGAAGCTTTCCTCGAACGAGAACCCCTTCGGGCCTTCGGACAAGGCGCGCGAGGCGGTGATCCGCGCCGCCCATGCCCTGCATCGCTATCCCAATACCGACCATGCCGGGCTGCGCGCCGCCATCGGCGAGGTGCATGGGCTGGACCCCGACCGCATCATCTGCGGCGTCGGGTCGGACGAGATCATCCATTTCCTCTGCCAGGCCTATGCCGGGCCGGGAACCGAGGTGCTGTTCACCGAGCACGGTTTCCTGATGTATCGCATCTCGGCCCATGCGGCGGGGGCGACCCCGGTGCAGGTGGCCGAACGCGACCGGGTGACCGATGTCGAGGCGCTGATCGCCGGCGCGAGCGAGCGCACGCGGCTGATCTTCGTCGCCAACCCGAACAACCCGACCGGCACGATGATCGGCCTGCCGGAACTGGAGCGGCTGGCCCGCGCCGTGCCGCAGGCGATCCTGGTGGTCGATGCCGCCTATGCCGAATATGTCGAGGATTACGACGGCGGCGCCGAGCTGGCGACCCGGCTGCCGAACGTGTTCATGACCCGGACCTTTTCCAAGATCTACGGTCTGGGGGGCTTGCGCGTCGGCTGGGGCTATGGTCCGCGCGAGATCGTCGATGTGCTGAACCGCATCCGCGGCCCCTTCAACCTGTCCCATGTCGCGCTGGAAGGCGCCGAGGCCGCCATGCGCGACCGCGAGCACATCGGCCGCTGCCAGGCCGAGAATGCCCGCATGCGCGCCTGGCTGGCCGAGGCGCTGGCCGAAAAGGGCGTGCCCTCGGACACCTCTTGCGCGAATTTCATCCTGGCGCGCTTTGCCGATGCCGGGACGGCGGGGGCCTGCGACGAGTATCTGAAGGCCCAGGGGCTGATCGTGCGGCGCGTCGCTGGCTACGGTCTGCCGCAATGCCTGCGCATCACCGTGGGCGACGAGGCATCCTGCCGGCGCGTGGCGCATGTCATCGGCCAGTTCATGGCCGAGCGCGCGGAGAGCCGCTGATGGCCGCGATCTATGACCGGGTGGCGCTGATCGGGCTGGGGCTGATCGCCGGCTCGATGTCGCTGGCGATGCGCGAGGCCGGGCTGGCGCGCGAGGTGGTGGGCCATGCCCGCAGCCCCGAAACCCGCGAGACCGCGCGCGAGATCGGGCTGGTCGATCGCGTGACCGAGAGTGCCGCCGAGGCGGTGGAGGGTGCCGACCTGGTTGTGCTGGCGGTGCCGGTCGGCGCCATGGGCGCGGTCGCGGCCGAGATCGCGCCGCATCTGAAGCCGGGCGCGACGGTGACCGACGTCGGCTCTGTCAAGCAGGCGGTGATCGAGGCGGTGGCGCCGCATATCCCCGAAGGCGTGCATTTCATTCCCGGCCATCCGCTGGCCGGGACCGAGCATTCCGGCCCGCGCTCGGGCTTTGCGGCGCTGTTTCGCAACCGCTGGTGGCTGCTGACCCCGGTCGAGGGCAGCGACCCGGCGGCGGTGGAACGGCTTTCGGCGCTGGTGCGGGCGATGGGCGCCAATGTCGAGGCGATGGATGCCGCGCATCACGACCTGGTGCTGGCGGTGACCAGCCACACGCCGCATCTGATCGCCTATACGATGGTGGGGGTGGCCGATCATCTCAAGCGCGTCACCGAAAGCGAGGTCATCAAGTATTCCGCCGCCGGCTTCCGGGACTTCACCCGGATCGCCGCCTCGGACCCGACCATGTGGCGCGACGTGTTCCTGCAGAACAAGGAGGCGGTTCTGGACATCCTGGGCCGCTTCACCGAAGAGCTTTTCATGCTGCAGCGCGCCATCCGCATGGGCGACGGCCCGCATCTGCACGATTACTTCACCCGCACCCGGGCGATCCGCCGCGGCATCATTGAGGCCGGGCAGGACACCGCGGCGCCGGATTTCGGCCGCAGCCTGGCCGCCGGCGAGGCACCGAAGCCCTAGCGGCGCGGAAAGACCGGCGCCGGGCCCAGCGTCAGCGGGCCCAGGCTCGTCTTGCCGTCGGCGAAGGTCAGCGGCAGGCGCAGTTCGCCCGCCGCCGGGGGCGGGAAGCGGAAGCCGGCAGCCTCGGGCAGCGGCTGCGCCGAGATGGTTTTCAGCATGGTCCCGGCCAGTGTCACCAGCTTCGGCGGGATCAGCCCGGCCGTGGCCGCGGCCTGCAGAAGCGGCCCCGCATCCCTGGTATAAAGCGCGACCCGGCCCTGGGCCCGGCCCTGGGCATCGGCCTGGACGCGGCCGAGGATGCGCGTGTGCAGCGCCCCCAGCCGCAGCTCGGCATCGTCGAGGCGCAGCCCCACCGGCAGCGGTGCCAGATCGGGGGTCAGGGTCGATGGGCGGGGCAGGGCGTCCAGCCAGACCCTGCCGCTGGCGGTCAGGCTCAGCCGGCCGGGCAGGGGCAGGGCCGCGAACAGGCCGGGCTCGAGCTGATCCACGGTCAGGTCCAGGTCATAGGCCGCAGCGGCCGCCGGCGGCGCATCCGCCTCAAGCGCTGTCAGCCGGGCGTCGGCGCGCAGCCCTTGGGCCAGATCCCGGCCTTCGACCGTCAGCGGCCCGGCCGCGAGTCCGGCCGACGCCATGCCCAGCCCGTTCAGCGGTTGCAGCCGCAGCCGCGCCGAAGCATCGGTCATGCCCAGCTGCAGCGGGCCAGGGCCGGAATCCAGCGTGGCGCGGGCCGGCAGGGCCAGCCGCAGCTCGGTCGGGCGCAGCGGGTTCAACCACAGCTCGGCCTGCGGCAGGGCCAGCGTGCCGGCATCCGTCCGCAGCTCCAGCGCGGCGGCCTGCACGCCGATCCGCCTTGGGTCGCGCAGTTCCCGCACCGCGCCCAGGCCGAGCATGGGCTGTTCGGCCGCGATCTGGCGCAGTTGCTGGGCCATCAGGCTTTCGCCGCCCAGCCAGAGCCCGCCCAGAAACAGGGCAAGAACGACAAGGGGGGCAAGCAGTCGGCGCATCGGATCCTCGCGGCTGGTCGTGGCGTCTTGGAACGCCGGTCAGGCTGTCCTAAGTTTTTCCTGACCGAAAGTATGTAGGGCACCGGGGTAAAGAATGGGTGAACGGCCGGAGCATTGGGTCTTTGCCTATGGCTCGCTCATGTGGGATCCGGGCTTTCCCGTCGCGGAGATGGTGACGGCGCGGGTCGAAGGCTATGCGCGCAGCTTCTGCCTGCGCTCGGTGGTCTATCGCGGCACCGCCGAGACGCCCGGCCTGGTGCTGGGTCTGGATGCCGAGCCGGGGGCGCATTGCATCGGCCTGGCGCTGCGCGTGGCCGAGCCGGACTGGCCCGAAACGCTGGCCGGCCTGCGCGCGCGCGAACTGACGACCAATGCCTATGCCGAGCTTTTCCTGCCCTTGGCGCTGCAGGATGGCCGCAAGGTCAAGGCGATCGCCTATGTGATCCGCCGCGACCATGACCAATATGCCGGCTTGCTGGATTCCCGCGAGCAGGCCGAGATCATCGCCCGAGCCCAGGGCGGGCGCGGACCGAATGCGGAATACCTGTTCAACACCGCCATGCATCTGGCGCAGATGGGGATCGAGGATCTGGCGCTGGCCGAACTGGCCGACAGGGTGCGCGGGTTGCTGCGTCCCGGCAGCGGATCGGGGCTCGGCCCTTAGCAGCGCTTGGCAGGGCCGGATCGGGCCACTACAGTCGGGGCCGGAAGCAGGGAAGGAAGTGTGACTTGTCCCGATCTGATGCTGAGCCGCCCTCGCCGCCGCCGCCCGCCGCGCCCGAAGGCCGCCGATCCCGCGCCGCCCGGCTGGCGGCGTCGCGCGGTGCCGGGCCGGGGGTGACCGGCCCCTCCCAGCCGCAATTCTCGCAACCCGTCCGGCAGATCGTGCTGATGCTGATCGTGCTGGCGCTGGTGGTGGCCGGGGCCTGGTTCGCCTATGGCCGGATCCTGTCGATCTTTTCTTCGAACAGGGCGCTGAACGGGCTGATCCTTGCCGTCTTCGTCATGGGCGTGCTGGGCTGCTTCTGGCAGGTGGCCGAACTGGTCAAGTCGGTCAGCTGGATCGAACGATTCGCCGCCCGCCGCGGCAATGCCGCCGAGCGCGGCGTCAGCGCGCCGGAACCGGTCGGACCGGACGAGGCGCCGCGGCTGCTGGCGCCGCTGGCGGCGCTGCTGGGCCAGCGTGGGCCGGCGGGCGGCGTGATCTCGACCGAATCGTCGCGCTCGATCCTGGAATCGGTGGCGACGCGGATCGACGAGGCGCGCGACATCACCCGCTATCTTGCCAACCTGCTGATCTTCCTGGGGCTTCTGGGCACGTTCTACGGTCTCGCCACCACGGTTCCAGCGGTGGTCGACACCATCCGCGCCTTGGCCCCGAAGGACGGCGAGACCGGGATCGAGGTGTTCAACAAGCTGATGACCGGGCTGGAATCGCAGCTCGGCGGCATGGCCACGGCCTTTTCCAGCTCGCTTCTGGGTCTGGCCGGCTCGTTGGTGGTGGGGCTGCTGGAGCTGTTCGTGACCCATGGCCAGAACCGCTTCTACCGCGAGCTCGAGGAATGGCTGTCGGGCTTTACCCGCATCGGTCTGGGCGGCGCCGAGGGGCAGGGGCTGGGCGAGGCGGCGCTGGCCGGTTTCGTCGAGCGGGTCGAGACGCAGCTGGCCGGATTGCAGGATTTCTACCGCCAGCGCGACGAATTGCGCGACGAGGAAGCCTCGGCCGCCGACCAGCGGACGCTCTCGCTGGTCGAAGGGGTCGAGAAGATGGCCGGGCTGTTCGGCGCGGATCGCGACCGGCTGGGCGCGACCCTGACGGCCGAGCGCGAGGCGGTGGCGCAGGCGCTGGCCGGGCTGGAGCGGCGGCTTGGCGATCTTGCCGAACCGCGCCACGACCCGGCGCTGGCGCAGGCGCTGGAGCGGATCGGCCAAGGGCAGGCTCGTCTGGTCGCACTGGCCGAGATACCGCAGCCAGCGCCGGACGGTGCCTTGGCCGAAGCGCTGCAGCGGCTGGCCGAAGGGCAGGCTCGTCTGGCGGCACTGGCCGAGACCCCGACGCCGATCCCGGCACCGGACAATGCCCGGCTGGTGCGGGCGCTGGAGCGGCTGGCCGAGGGCCAGGACCGCATCATCGAGCTGGGCGTGCAACGCCCCGCCTCGGGCGACGATCCCGAGGCGCGGATGCGGCTGCGCTCGATCGACGTGCAACTGGGCCGGCTGGTCGAGGAAGCGGCCAGCGGCCGCGACGGCCTGATCTCGGAACTGCGCGAGGACATGGCGGCGCTGACCCGCGCCATCCGCAACCTGGAGCGTGGCGATGGGGCTTAGCCGGGGCGGCGGCAACCGTTTCTCGGCCACGATCTGGCCGGGCTTCGTCGATGCGATGACCGCGCTTCTGATGGTCATGATGTTCGTGCTGACCATCTTCCTGCTGGTGCAATCGGTGCTGCGCGACCAGATCACCACCCAGGACAGCGAACTGGACCAGTTGGGCCGGCAGGTGGCGCAGCTTTCGGATGCGCTGTCCAGCACGCAGGCCCGCGCCGCCACGCTGGACCGCGACCTGACCGCCGAACGCGAGCGGCTGCGCCGCTCCGAGCAGGCGGTGGCCGGCGCCCGCGCCGAGATCGACGCCCAGACCGAGGCCGCCCGGCTTGCCGCCGCCCGCCGCGAGGCGCTGGAGGCGCTGATCGGCGACCTGCGCCGCCGCAATACCGAGACGCAGCAGCAACTGGACGAGACCGAGGCCGCGCGGCTGACCGATGCCGCCGCCGCCCAGGCGCTGCGCGAGCGGCTGGCGAAATCCGATGCCGAACTGGATGCCGCGACGCTGGAGCTGGAGGCGGCGCGCAAGCAGGCCGAGGAGACGCTGACCCTGCTCGCCGCCGCCGAGGCGGCCAAGAAGGACCTGGGCGAGAAGGCCGAGACCCAGGCCAGCGAGACCGAGAAGCAGGCCGGCCTGCTGGCGCTGGCGCAGCAGAAGCTGTCCGAGCAGGAGGCGCTTTCGACCGAGGACCAGCGCCGCGTCGCGCTGCTCAACCAGCGGGTGGCGCAGCTCAACGACCAGCTGGGCAGCCTGCGCGCCGTCTTGGACGCGGCGGGCGAAGAACGCCGCGAGGCCGACCTGCGCACCGAGGATCTGGGCCGGCAGCTCAACCTCGCCCTGTTGCGCGCCGCCGAGGAGGAGCGCAAGCGCCGGGCGCTGGAGGAGGAGGCGCGCGCCAAGGCCGAGGCCGAGGCCAAGGACCTGGCGCGCTATCGGTCCGAGTTCTTCGGCCGGCTGTCGCAGATCCTGGCGGGGCGCGAAGGGGTGCGGGTGGTGGGCGACCGCTTCGTGTTCTCGTCCGAGGTGCTGTTCGCGCCGGGCGAGGCGACCCTGTCGCCCGGCGGACGCGAGCAGATCGCCCGCGTGGCCGACCGGCTGAAGCAGATCTCGGCCGAGATCCCGGCCGAGATCGACTGGATGATCCGGGTGGACGGCCATACCGACAGCCAGCCGCTGTCCGGGCAGGGACGCTATCGCGACAACTGGGAGCTGAGCCAGGCCCGGGCGCTGGCGGTGGTGCGCTACATGGTGGACGAGCTGGGCTTCCCCGCGACCCGCCTTGCGCCTGCCGGCTTTGCCGATACGCGGCCGGTGGCGCCGGGCGACACGCCCGAGGCCCGCGCCCAGAACCGCCGCATCGAGCTGAAGCTGACCGAGCGCTAGGCGCGCGGATCGAGCAGGGTGTATTCGTCGGGGAAGCGGTTCAGATAGCGCAGCATCGGCCCGGCCGCGCGCCATTGCCGCAGCAGCGCCGCCCGCAGCGCCCCGGCGCGCGGCCAATGCCGCGCCCGTGCCCCGGCGGGGCGTGGCGCGTCGGGGAAATGCCGGGCCAACACCTCGGCGAAGGCGGCGCGCATCCGCATCGGTACCACCCCGGCCGCCTCGTCGCGCCAGGGCTTCGCGGGGCCGATGAAATGGATCAGGCAGGGATCGGCCATGCTGGTCAGATGCGACGAGGCCCAGGTGAACTGCCAGTTCCACAGCGGGCTGATCTCGGCCCAGTCGCCTTTCAGCGTGCCGTTCAACAGCGCCTGATCCCGTCCCAAACCCCGCAGGTGCTGGCGGGCGAAGCCGGCAAGACGGGCAGGCAGATCCTGCGCCGCAAAGGCTTCGGTGTCGATCATCACCACGCCCGCGTTGAAATAAGGATGCGCCGGCTCGCCCAGTTTGCGGAATTCGGCCACGCGGCGCTGCGGGCTGCGCCATTGCCGGTTGTCGCGCACTGCCGCCACCGCCCGGCCCAGCATATCCGCCCGCATCAGCCGCGCCGGATCGCCGCGCTCGTAAAGGATGTCCGCGTCCAGCACCAGGATGCGGCGATAATGCCCGGCCAGCGCATGGCCCAGGAAGACCCCCATATAGGAGGCGAGCGAGCGCCGCGCGTCCAGTGGCAGCGCCTCGGCCAGCGCCTCGTCGCGCGCCGCGACCTGGCCGATGCCGGCGCGGGACAGGCTGGCGGGCAGGTCCAGGGGATCGGGACTGCCGATCAGCACATCGTAATCCCGCCCCGGCCTGGCCGCCAGTGCCAGCGCCGGCGTGGCGGCATAGGGCAGATAGGCCGCATCGCAAGCGATGGCGACCGCCCTGTCGGAGCCGGGGCGGAAATCGGACGCGAAGACGGGGGCAAGAGCCATCGGCACCTCGACTGGGCGTGATCCGCGCCGAAGGCGATGCCCGAAGGCTGCCGCGGCGCCCTGCTCAACGTCTTGGCGGGGCGGCGGGTTTCATGGAACCGGGTTCGCGGGCTTGCATAGCCAAGGCACGATGCCGCCCCCCGGCGCCGCCACGGCCAAGCCCTTGCGGGCCGGCCTTGCTGCAAGGCGGACGGGCTGCGGAATCGGCGCGCTCGAGCGAGGGGCGCTGGCCCGCCAAGGGGGCAGGGTCAGCTGTCCTGGGGGGTGGCGGCTTCGCGCGGCGGGCGGCCGATGATGTCGCGCAGGGCGTCGAGCTCGATGAAATTGTCGGCCTGTCGGCGCAGCTCGTCGGCGATCATCGGCGGCTGGCTGCGCATGGTCGAAACCACCGAGACCCGCACGCCCTGGCGCTGCAGCGCCTCGACCAGCGGCCGGAAATCGCCGTCGCCCGAGAACAGCACCGCATGGTCCAGCCGCGGCGCCAGTTCCATGGCGTTGATCACCAGCTCGACATCCATGTTGCCCTTGACCTTGCGGCGCCCCAGCGCGTCGGTATACTCGCGGGCGGGCTTCGTCACCATCGAATAGCCATTGTAATGCAGCCAGTCGACCAGCGGGCGGATCGGTGAATAATCCTCGTTTTCCAGCAACGCTGTATAATAATAAGCGCGGATCAGCTTGCCGCGCCGCTCAAATTCCTGCCGCAGCAGCTTGTAGTCGATATCGAAACCCAGCGACTTTGCCGCAGCGTAGAGATTCGACCCGTCGATGAACAACGCCAGCCGGTCGTCCTTGTAAAACACGATTCCCCCGAGATGTCTCGTAACCCAATCCAGAAGGCGAACTTAGCGTTGGTTGCACTGGGTGCAAACCTACCTAGTTCGGCAGGTATTCCGGCGGAAAACCTGCGTTTTGCCCTCGAAAAGATCTTGCAATTACCGCAGGTTGTGCCGGTGGCGGTCAGCCGATTCTGGACCACGCCGGCCTATCCGGCCGGTTCCGGTCCCGATTATGTGAACGCCGCTGCCGCATTTCTGTGCACCATGCCGCCCGATACGCTGCTGGCCGAGCTGCACGCGATCGAGGCCGGGCTGGGCCGCAGCCGCGAGGGCGCCCGCTGGCAGGCACGCGGCCTGGACCTGGACCTGCTGGCCTATGACGGCCTGGTGCTGCCCGACGCCTCGGTCCAGGACCGCTGGCGCGGTCTGCCGCCCGAGGAACAGCCGCTGCACGCCCCCGAGCAACTGGTGCTGCCGCATCCGCGCATGCAGGACCGCGGTTTCGTTCTGGCCCCCCTGGCCGAGATCGCGCCGGGCTGGGTGCATCCGCGCCTTGGCCGCAGCGTGGCGCAGATGCTGGCGGCGCTGCCGGCCGGGGCGCTGCAGGGCATGAGGCCCGCAAGCGCTTGACATTTCCGGATCGAGGCACCAAATATCCGGCTTCGCCCCTGCACCCCGATTCCAGCTGATAAGGTGACCGATGGCCCGCGTTACAGTCGAAGATTGCGTCGACAAGGTTCCGAACCGTTTTGACCTGGTGATGCTGGCGGCCCATCGCGCGCGTGAAATCGCTGCGGGCAGCCCGCTGACCGTGGATCGCGACAACGACAAGAATCCCGTCGTCTCGCTGCGCGAGATCGCCGACGAGACCCAGCCGGTGGACGAGCTGCGCGAGCGCATGATCGAGTCGAGCCAGACCCAGATCGAGGTCGACGAGCCCGAGGAGGACGCGATGGCGCTGCTGCTGGGCGCCGAGATCGACCGCCCCAAGCCCGCCGACGAGGAATCGGAAGAGCGCATGCTGCGCATGATGCTGGAAGCGCAAGGCAGGAACTGAGCATAAGGTCTTCGGCTGAACATGATCGACGTCGAAGACCTGATCGCGCTTATCCGCAATTACAACCCGCGCACCAATGCCGAGTTGATCCGCGACGCCTATGAATACGGGCGTCGCATGCATGAGGGGCAGTTCCGCCACTCGGGCGAGCCTTATTTCACCCATCCCGTCGCCGTCGCTGCCATCCTGACCGAGATGCGGCTGGACGACGCGACGATCATCACCGCGCTGCTGCACGACACCATCGAGGACACCCGCTCGACCTGGTCCGAGGTGTCGCAGATGTTCGGGCGCGAGATCGCCGATCTGGTCGATGGCGTGACCAAGCTGACCAACCTGCAGCTGTCCGGCGCCCACTCCAAGCAGGCCGAGAATTTCCGCAAGCTTTTCATGGCGATGTCCCGCGATCTTCGCGTGATCCTGGTCAAGCTGGCCGACCGCCTGCACAATATGCGCACCATCAAGTCGATGCGGCCGGAAAAGCAGCTGCAGAAAGCGCGCGAGACCATGGACATCTTCGCGCCGCTGGCCGGCCGGATGGGCATGCAATGGATGCGCGAGGAACTGGAAGACCTGGCCTTCAAGGTGATCAACCCCGAGGCGCGCAATTCGATCATCCGCCGTTTCGTGTCGCTGCAACGCGAATCCGGCGACGTGATCCCCAAGATCACCGCCGATATCCGCGCCGAGCTGGAGCGCGAGGCGATCGAGGCCGATGTCTATGGCCGCGCCAAGCGCCCGTTCAGCATCTGGCGCAAGATGCAGGAAAAACAGCTTTCCTTCTCGCGCCTGTCGGACATCTACGGCTTCCGCATCATCACCCGGACCGAGGCCGACTGCTATCGCACGCTGGGCGTCATCCACCATCGCTGGCGCGCCGTGCCGGGCCGGTTCAAGGATTACATCAGCCAGCCCAAGGCCAACGGCTATCGCTCGATCCACACCACGGTCTCGGGCCGCGACGGCAAGCGGGTCGAGGTGCAGATCCGCACCCGGCAGATGCACGAGGTGGCCGAGGCCGGCGTCGCCGCGCATTGGGCCTATCGCGACGGCGTGCGCACCGAAAACCCCTTCGCGGTCGATCCGGGCGAATGGATCGCCAGCCTGACCGAGCGTTTCGGCGAGGAAGATCACGACGAATTTCTCGAGCATGTGAAGCTCGAGATGTATTCCGACCAGGTGTTCTGCTTCTCGCCCAAGGGCGACGTGATCCCGTTGCCGAAAGGCGCCACGCCGCTGGATTTCGCCTATGCGATCCATACCCGGCTGGGCTCGTCCTGCGTCGGCGCCAAGGTGGACGGCATCCGCGTGCCGCTGTGGACGCGGCTGAAGAACGGCCAGTCGGTCGAGATCATCGCCGCCTCCGGCCAGCGGCCGCAGGCGACCTGGCTCGACATCGTGGTCACCGGCCGCGCCAAGGCCGCCATCCGCCGCAGCCTGCGGCAGGAGGACCGGACACGCTTCATCCGCCTCGGCTCGGAACTGGTTCGGGTGGCCTTCGAGCATGTCGGGCGCAAGGTCAGCGACAAGGCGCTGCGCACGGCGGCCAAGACCATGGCGCTGCCCGACACCGACGAGCTGCTGGCGCGCATCGGCAGCGCCGAGATTTCGGCCCATGACGTGCTGACCACGCTTTATCCCGAACTGGCCGAGAAGCGCAGCGAGATCGACGCCAAGCGCGCCGTCGCCGGGCTGGAGGCCGACCAGGAATTTACCCGCGCCCCTTGCTGCAACCCGCTGCCGGGCGAGCGCATCGTCGGCATCACCTATCGCGGCAAGGGCGTGGTGATCCATGCCATCGACTGCCCGGTGCTGGCCGAGTTCGAGGACAGCCCGGAACGCTGGGTCGATCTGCACTGGCGCGAGGGCCAGCACCCGGCCGCCTATTCGACCATGCTGTCGTTGACCATCCGCCACGATGCCGGCGTGCTGGGCCGGATCTGCACGCTGATCGGCGCGCAGGGCGCCAATATCTCGGACCTGGAATTCATCGACCGCAAACCGGATTTCTATCGGCTGCGCGTCGAGATCGAACTGCGCGACCGCGAGCATCTGCACACGCTGCTGACCGCGCTCGAGGCCGAGAGCGACGTGGCGCAGGTGTCGCGCATCCGCGACCCCTCGGCCCATGTCGCCTGAGGCGGGCCGCACATGTTCAAGCGCCGCAAGCCGCTGAGCTATGCTCAGATGTGGACCGAGATGTTCTACCCGCGCTCGGGCTGGAAGCGGGCGTCGAAATACGTGCTGCATCGGCTGCGCCGCCTGCCGGACCAGCCACATCGCGTGGCGCGCGGCTGGGCCTGCGGCATCTTCATCTCGTTCACGCCGTTCTTCGGCTTCCATTTCATGGGCGCGGCGGCGCTGGCCTGGCTGATCCGCGGCAATATCCTGGCGGCGCTCTTGGGCACCTTCGTCGGCAACCCGCTGACCACGCCCTTCATCGCGCTGACCTCGGTCGGGCTCGGCCGCTGGATGCTGGGGGTCGAGGGCAAGTTCACCCCGCATCTCATCTTCGGCGAATTCGCCCGTGCCGGCGGCGAGCTGTGGAACAACCTGCTGGCGCCGCTGAGCGCCGAGCGCACGGCGCATTGGGACCAGCTGCTGCAGTTCAACGAGCAGATCTTCCTGCCCTATGCGGTGGGGGGCATCCTGCCCGGTCTCGCCGTCTCGGTGGCGGCGCATTACCTGACCGTGCCGCTGATCCGCGCCTATCACCGCCACCGCGAACGGCAGATGGCCGAGCGCATCGCCCGCGCCAAGGCCCGGCGCGAGCGCGAACTGGCCGGGAAATCCGAAGGCTAGAAGCCCAGCCGGTCGCGCAGCGAATACCAGCCCATGCCGGCGACCAGCAGCGGCCAGCGCAGCGCCGCGCCGCCGGGGAAGGCGGGCGAGGGCAGGGCGGCCATGGTGTCGAACCCCTCGGCCTGGCCCTGCACCGCCTGCGCCATCAGCTTGCCGGCCAGCGTCGCCAGCGCCAGCCCGTGCCCGGAATAGCCGCTGGCCGACAGGCAATTGGGCGCCGGGCGGGCGAAACAGGGCATCCGGTTCATGGTGATCGCCAGCGTGCCGCCCCAGGCATGGGTCAGCGCCACATCGGCAAGGCCCGGATAGATCTCCAGCAGCGGCTTCCTGACCTTGGCGGCGATATCGGCGGGAAAGCGATAGCTGACATTCTCGCCGCCGCCGAAGATCAGCCGTCCCTCGGGGTCCAGCCGCCAGTAGTTCACCACGAATTTCGTGTCATGCACGCCGATGGGCCGGGCCAGCACCTCGGCGGCGCGCGCCCCCAAAGGCTCGGTCGCGGCGATGAAATTGTTGATCGGCATGACGCGGGCGGCGACATGGCTGTCGAGATGGCCCAGATAGCCATTGGCCGCCAGGATGACATGGTCGCAGATCACCCGGCCCTTGCCGGTCTGGACGATGCTTTTTTCGCCGGCCTTCTGGCCGTGGCGGATGTGGTGGACATGGCTCAGCTCGCGGATCCGGGCGCCGGCGGCATCGGCCAGCCGCGCCATGCCGATGGCCAGGTTCAGCGGGTTGAGATGCCCGGCGCCGCGATCCAGCTCGCCGGCGACATAGGCCTCGGACGGCACCAGCGCGCGGAATGCGTCGCGGTCCAGCGCTTCGATCCGGCCATAGCCGTAATCGCGGGCCAGCCTGTCGATCAGGGCGCGGGCATGGTCGAACTCGGCCGGCTTGCGAAAGGCATGGGCGATGCCGTCCATCACCGGCACGCCGGCGCGGGCGGCCAACTCGCGGGTCAGCCGCTTGGCCTCCTCGGCCATGTCCCACAGGCGGCGGGCGGCCTCGCGCCCGGCCATGGCTTCCAGCTCGTCCACCTCCAGCCGCTGGCCCGAGCCGAGCTGGCCGCCATTGCGCCCCGAGGCGCCGAAACCGACGCGATGCGCCTCCAGAACCGCCACCTCGCGCCCCGCCTCGGCCAGGTGCAGCGCCGCGGAAAGGCCGGTATAGCCGGCGCCGACCACCACGACATCGGCGCGTTCCTCGCCCCGCTGCTCGGGAAAGGGCGGCAGCGGATCGCGGGTGGCGGCATAGAGGCTGGGCGGATATTCCCCCAGCCGGTCGTTGGAAAACAGCAGGTTCATGCTCCGGCTTTCACCGTTTCTCAAATACCCATCCGAACGGTCCAGACCTCCCGCCCGTGCCGATTTCACACATTCAGCAGCAGGTGCTCACGCTCCCACGGGCTGATCACCTGCAGGAATTCCTTGTATTCGTTTCGCTTGACCGCCTGGTAGACGTCGATGAACTCGGAGCCCAGAACTTCGCGCATCGGCGCGCTCTCGTCCATCAGATCCAGGGCATCGCCCAGGTTATAGGGCAGCCCGTCCTCGGACATATAGGCATCGCCCAGGCATTCCGAACGCGGATTCTCCGCCTCGATCAGCCCCAGATAGCCGCAGGCCAGGCTGGCGGCGAGGCCCAGATAGGGGTTGCAATCCATGCCCGCCAGCCGGTTCTCGACCCGCCGCGCCTCGGGGCCCGAGATCGGCACGCGCAGCCCGGTGGTGCGGTTGTCGCGCCCCCATTCCAGGTTGATCGGCGCCGCGAAGTCAGGGACGTAGCGGCGATAGCTGTTGACATAGGGCGCCAGCAAGGCCACCGCCGCCGGCAGGTGCTTCTGCATTCCGGCGATGAAATGCAGGAAGGCCGGCGTCTCGCGTCCCTGTTCGTCGGAAAAGATGTTGCGCCCGTCCTCGATCCCGACCACGGAATGGTGGATATGCATGGCGCTGCCGGGCTCGCCCTCGATGGGCTTGGCCATGAAGGTGGCGAAACAGTCGTGGCGCAGCGCCGCCTCGCGGATCAACCGCTTGAAATAGAAGATCTGGTCGGCCAGATGCACCGGGTCGCCATGGTTCAGGTTGATCTCGACCTGGCCGGCGCCGCCTTCCTGCAGGATGCCGTCGATCTCGAAGCCCTGCGCCTCGGCGAAATCGTAGATGTCGTCGATCACCTTGCCGTATTCGTCCACCGCCGACATGGAATAGGCCTGTTTGGCGGCGGCGCGGCGGCCGGTGCGGCCCATGGGCGGCATGATCGGCTGGTTGGGGTCGATGTTGCGCGCGACCAGGAAGAACTCCATCTCGGGCGCGACGATCGGGCGCCAGCCCTTCTGCCGGTAAAGATCGACCACCCGCTTCAACACGTTGCGCGGCGCGATCGGCACCGGTTTGCCGGACTGGTCCGAGACGTCATGGATCACCAGCAGCGTCACGTCCGCCGTCCAGGGCGCCGCCGTCGCGGTCGAAAAATCCGGCGTCAGGATCATGTCCGGCTCGGTGAAGGCGCCCGAGGGATTGTCGGCCCAGTCGCCGGTGATCGTCTGCAGGAAAATCGAGTTCGGCAGGTAGAAGCGTTCCTGATGCGCGAATTTCGACGCCGGCATGGCCTTGCCGCGCGCCACCCCGGCGATGTCGGCGACGATGCATTCCACCTCGTCCAGCCGCCGCCCGGCGACGTAATCCTGGGCGGCCTGCGGGGTCTCTTCGATCCAGTGCGATTTCATGCGGCACCCTGTTTCATCTGCGCCGCAAAGACGCGCGGAGCCTTGAAGAAGGCCTCGATCCGGTCGGCGATGCTGCCCGACTGCAGCGGTCCGCCCAACCGTGCCTGCGCCTGCTGCTGCAGATCCTCGGGCACCACGCCTCTGGCGCGATGGTCGATCAGCCCCTGGATGAAGGCATCCTCGAATTCCGGATGCGCCTGCACGGTGAAGGCGCGGGTGTCATAGACCAGCGCCGCGTTCTCGCAGAAGGCGTTGCTGGCCACCACCTCGGCATCGGCCGGGCGCTCGGCCACCTGGTCCTGATGCCAGGCGTTCAGCGTCACCGGCTCGCCGCTGAAATCGTAATCCTGCGGGCCGACCGCCCAGCCGCCGGGATGCTTCGCGACCTTGCCGCCCAGGGCCTGGGCGATGATCTGGTGACCGAAGCAGATACCGACCATCGGCACATGCGCGGCATAGGCCTTGCGGATGAAATCCTCGAGCGGCGGGATGAAGGCGTGCGCTTCATAGGCGCCATGGCGCGAGCCGGTCAGCAGCCAGCCGTCGGCCTCGTGGACGCTTCCGGGAAATTCCATGTTCTCGACATGGTAGCTGGTGAAGTCGAAGCCCCGTCCGGCCAGGAGCCGCTCGAACATGGTGTCATAGTCACCCAGTTCGCCGCGCAGAAGCTCGGGCGATTGGCCGCATTTGAGAATGCCGATACGCATGGATTGGCCTGTCGGTTGTTCGCCCTCAAGCTAGTCGCCGGGGCGCTTGCCGGCAAGGGGCTGCGACTTTCCGCGGGGCTGGCCCATGCCGGCGGGCCGCGCTAGGCTTGCCCGCAGGATCAGCAGGACAAAGGATTGACCATGCCCGGACTTCGCCCAGATGTGGACCCCGAGGGGTTGCAGGAATTCTCGGTCGTCTTCACCGACCGCTCGCTCAACCACATGTCGCAGAAATTCCAGGGCGCGATGCGCGACATCTCGGCCACGCTGCGCGAGGTCTATGGCGCCGAGGCCGTGGCCCTGGTGCCCGGCGGCGGCACCTGTGCGATGGAGGCGGTGGCCCGCCAATTCGGCCGCGACGCCCATGCGCTGATCGTCAGGAACGGCTTTTTCAGCTATCGCTGGAGCCAGATCTTCGAGACCGGTGGCTTTGCGCGCGAGACGACGGTGATGTCGGCGCGACCGGCGGGGAACGAGGTGCGCGCGCCCTTCGCCCCGGCCCCGATCGAGGAGGTGGTGGCGAAGATCCGCGACGGCCGGCCCGATGCCGTCTTCGCCCCGCATGTCGAGACCGCCTCGGGGATGATCCTGCCCGACGACTATATCCGGGCGCTGGCGACCGCCGCGCATGAGGTCGGCGCGCTGATGGTGCTCGACTGCATCGCCTCGGGCGCGATCTGGGTCGACATGCGCGAAACCGGCGTCGACGTGCTGATCTCGGCGCCGCAAAAGGGCTGGTCGGCCTCTCCCTCGGCCGGGATGGTGATGTTCTCGCCCCGCGCGCTGCAGCGGCTCGAGACGACCTCCAGCGACAGTTTCGCGCTGGATCTGAAGAAATGGCGCGCGATCATGAAAGCCTATGAGGACGGCGGCCACGCCTATCACGCCACCGTGCCGACCGACGCGCTGATCGGCCTGCGCGACGCCATGGCCGAGACCCGCGAAATGGGCTTCGAGGCCGCGCGCGAGGCACAATGGCGGCTGGGCGGTGCCGTGCGGGCCGAACTGGCGCGGCGCGGGCTGCGCTCGGTCGCGGCCGAGGGTTTCGCGGCGCCGGGGGTGGTGGTCTGCCATACCGACGATCCCGAGGTCTCGACCGGCCGGAAATTCCTGGCCGAGGGCTACCAGATCGCGGCCGGCGTGCCCCTGCAGATCGGCGAGGGCGAGGGGTTCCGCAGCTTCCGCATCGGGCTTTTCGGGCTCGACAAGCTCAAGGATGTCGACGGCACGCTGGCGCGGCTGATCCCGGCCTTCGACGCGGTGTTCTGACCCGCCGGCCCGGGCGCGTCCGCGGGGACAAAGCGTCGCAGGGCTGGAACAATCCGCGGGGCTCGACCGTTGGCTTGCCGAACTGGGAGACTGTCTTTGAAAGGAGACAACCATGGCGAACAAAGAAGCGACCCCCGAAGAGCTGAAAGCCGAAGCGCGCAAGGCGGCCGACGAGATCGGCCGCCACGCCCGCCGCGCCGCCGACGAGGCGAGCGAGGCTTTCGAGACCGCGCGGGATCGTGGCACCGACCTTTACGAATCGGCCCGGGAAAAGGGCGCCGAATTCGTCGATTCGGCCCGCAAGCGGGGCGAGGAATATCTCGAGGGTGCCCGCGAGCGCGGTCATGACTATGCCGAGCGTGCCCGCCGCGAGGCCCGGCGCATCTATCGCGAGGGCGAGCGCCGCGCCGGCGAGGTCGCCTCCCATGCCGAGGATTATTACGACGAGGTGTCGGGCGCGGTGCGCCGCAACCCGGCCCAGGCGCTCGGCATCGCCGCCGGCCTCGGCTTCCTGCTTGGCCTGATCATCGCGCGCCGCTGAGCCCGCCGATGTTCGATTACACCAGGAACCTGCAGCTTGCCGTGACGGACAGGCTGCGCCGCGCAGGGCTGATGGCCGGCGCAGGGGCGGTGCTGCTTGTCGCGGCCGGCTTCCTGCTTGCGGCGCTGTGGACCTGGCTGGCCTATCATCTGCATTGGGGCCCGCTGGGGGCCTCGCTGGCGATCGGCATCACCTTCCTGCTGGCCGGGCTGGTGATGATGCTGATGGCGCGCCACGAGCGCCACCGGCTGCCCCGCACGGATGAGTTGAAGGCCGAGATCGAACAGAAGCTGACCATCGCCGCCGATATCGCGGTCGAGAAGGCCACCGGCGCGGCCGATGCCGCACTGGAGAAGGCTTCGCAAAAAGCCAGCCACCTGATGCAGCAGGCCGAGCAGCGCGTCCACGCCGTTGCCGACAGCATCTCCTACAAGGCCGACCGTTTCGCCGATCGGGCCGAGGCACGGGTCCAGGGCGCGGCCCGCAGCGCCGGTGAAAACGCCGCCCGCAGGCTGGGTCTGCCCCCCGATGCCATGCAGCGGCTGTCCGGGCGGTTGGGCGAGATGTCGCAGTCGCGGGCCGCCGGCCTCGCCCCGCTGATCGGGGCTTTTGCGGTCGGCATGACGCTGGCCTCGCGCGTGCAGGCCTGGCGGCACCGCGACGGCGGGGATGATGCGGAATGGGACGATGCCGGGGACTGGCCCGACGATCCCTACGACCCTTATTAACCAACGTGAAAGCCCGCCTTGTCGGCGGGCTTTCACGTCTCTGCGGTCTGGAATGCCTCAGGCGTTCGCTTCGCGGATCTTGTTCGCGGCGTCCTTGTCATAAGCCACCCCGGCCTTGTCGAGCAACTGATCCAGCTCGCCCGACAGCGTCATCTCGGTGACGATGTCGCAGCCGCCCACGAACTCGCCCTTGATATAAAGCTGCGGAATGGTCGGCCAGTCCGAGAACTCCTTGATGCCTTGCCGGATCGTCTCGTCGGCGAGCACGTTCACGTCGCGATATTGCACGTTCATGTAGTTCAGCACTCCGGCCACCCGGCTCGAGAAGCCGCATTGCGGCATTTCCTTGGTGCCCTTCATGAACAGGACGACATCATTGCCGTCGATGGTTTCCTGGATCTGCTGGCGCGCTTCGGTCATTCTGCTGGTTCCTTCCTGAAGCATGGTCATGCTTGCCTGCTTTTACTCGGGGGCCTTGGTGGTCAACGCCAGCGCGTGCAGCGCGCCTTGCGGGCCGTCCATCTTGCCCTGCAAGGCGGCATAGACGGCGCGCTGCTGCTGGACGCGGTTCTGGCCACGGAAGCTTTCGTCGATCACCTCCGCAGCATAGTGATTGCCGT
Organism: Paracoccus simplex; assembly: GCF_042648325.1. NCBI lineage: Bacteria > Pseudomonadati > Pseudomonadota > Alphaproteobacteria > Rhodobacterales > Paracoccaceae > Paracoccus > Paracoccus simplex. Next base: position 66,183 of record NZ_JBHRXE010000008.1, read on the forward strand.
CCCCGGCAAGGTCGGTGATGGTGATCTTGGCATGCGGGAAGGCAGCGCGGATCAGGGCTTCGATGTCCTGGGCTTCCATAGCCATGGCGGTTCCTTTCACTGTTCTCCATGATGTAGGCGAAGCCCGCGCAGGCCGCAAGATCACCACCTTGCCGCAGGGGCCGCAGCATCGGGCAAGGCGAGAGTCCCGGCGCCGATGCCCGGAGACACGGCTTCGCCATAGCTGACGCAGAATCGGGAAACCGGCGATAGTAGATTGATTTCAGGGATGAAATGAATTGGCTGGGGCGGTAGGATTCGAACCTACGGTACACGGTACCAAAAACCGTTGCCTTACCACTTGGCCACGCCCCAACTCTGTGGAGGCGTATCTATCCAAGCCGGCAGGAGCGTGCAAGGGGCAAAAAGGAAAAATCTTGTGGCTTCCCGCCGAGGCATTTATGCGCCCCGCATGGAACAGGCGGATACAGTCATTCTGGGTGCCGGCGCGGCCGGGCTTTTCTGCGCGGGCACGATTCTCGAGCGGCTGCAGGGCCGGGGCGGACAGCGCATCGTGGTCCTGGATCACGCCCGCGCGCCGGGCGAGAAGATCCGGATCTCGGGCGGCGGGCGCTGCAATTTCACCAATCTGGCGACGGCGCCGGACCGATTCCTGTCGCAGAATCCGCGCTTTGCCGCCTCGGCGCTGGCCGGGTTCGCTGCGGCGGATTTCGTCGCCATGGTGGACCGGGCGGGCATTGCCTGGCACGAAAAGACCCTCGGCCAATTGTTCTGCGACGGCAGCGCCCGGCAGATCATCGACCTGCTGCTGCACCGGATGCGGGGCGCCGAGCTGCGCCTGGACAGCGCCGTCGAGAGCGTCGAGCCCCTGGCCGAAGGGTTCCGCATCGCCACGCCGCGCGGCCCGTTGCAGGCGCGCCGGGTGGTGGTGGCGACCGGCGGAAAATCCATCCCGAAAATGGGCGCCACCGGGATCGGCTATGATATCGCCCGGCGCTTCGGGCTGGACATCGTCGAGCCGCGGGCCGGGCTGGTGCCGCTGACCTTCGCGCAGCAGGACCTGGACCTGTGCCGGCCGCTGGCCGGGCTGTCCGTCACCGCCGAGGTCGGCCATGGCGCCGGTCGGACCCGGGCGCTGTTCCGCGACGGGCTGCTCTTTACGCATCGCGGCCTCTCGGGACCGGCGATCCTGCAGATTTCCAGCTTCTGGCGGCCGGGCGAGACGATCCGCGTCGATCTGGCGCCGGATGCGGATATCGCGGCAGGGCTGCGGGAGTTGCGGGGGCAGGGCGGCCGGGTCGCGGTCGCGACGGCGCTGTCGCGCTGGCTGCCGGCACGCCTGGCCGAGGCGATCTGCGCCGAGCTTGAGCTTGCCGGGGCACGGCTGGCCGACCAGGGCAATGCGACGCTGGACAGCATTGCGAACCGGGTCAACCGCTGGCATCTGCGCCCGGTCGGTTCGGAAGGCTGGCGCACGGCCGAGGTCACGGTCGGCGGCGTCGATACGCGCAGCCTCGATTCCCGCAGCATGCAGGCGAAGGCCGTGCCCGGGCTCTACTGCATCGGCGAAGTCGTGGACGTGACCGGCTGGCTCGGCGGCTACAATTTCCAATGGGCCTGGGCCTCGGCCCATGCCGCGGCCCAGGCCATCGCCGCCGGCTGATCAGCCCATCACCGGGTCCGACTTGGCCAACGCGTCGAAGCGCATCAGCGAGCCGACCAGAGCCGGCATCCGATCCAGATGAATCATGTTCGGCCCGTCCGAGGGCGCGTTGTCGGGATCCTCATGCGTCTCGATGAACACCCCGGCCACGCCGATCGACACGGCCGCCCGCGCCATGAGCGGGGCGAATTCGCGCTGCCCGCCCGAGGAACCGCCCTGGCCGCCCGGCTGCTGCACGGAATGGGTCGCGTCCATGATCACCGGCCAGCCGGTGCGGGCCATGATCGGCAGGCTGCGCATGTCGGCAACCAGGGTGTTGTAGCCGAAGCTGACGCCGCGCTCGGTCAGCAGGATGCGCTGGTTGCCGGTCGAGCCGACCTTGTCGGCGACATTCGGCATGTCCCAGGGGGCCAGGAACTGCCCCTTCTTGATGTTGACCACCGCCCCGGTTTCGCCCGCCGCCAGCAGCAGGTCGGTCTGACGGGACAGGAAGGCGGGGATCTGGATCACATCCACCACCGCGCCGGCCATGCGCGCCTGCTCGATATCATGCACATCGGTCAGCACCGGGCAGCCGATGCGGCTGCGCACCTCTTCGAGCATTCGCAGCCCTTCCTCGATGCCGATGCCGCGGCGCCCCCTGAGCGAGGTGCGGTTGGCCTTGTCGTAGCTGGCCTTGAACACGTAGCCGGCGCCTGCCTTGGCACAGGCCTCGGCCACGGTCTCGGCGATCATCAGCGCATGATCGAGCGTTTCGAGCTGGCAGGGCCCGGCGATCAGCACCAGGGGCAGATCGTTTCCGAAAGTGACATTGCCGGTCTGGACATGGTTCATGAGGACACCTGTTCGCGCAGGATCGAGGCCGTCAGCGAGAGCATCAGGTAGATGCCCGCGAAGATCAGAAAGGCGACGATCGTGTTCTGGAAAGCCTTGGGATAGGTCGGTTCGTCCGGCGGCACCGGGGCCACCGACAGCGAGAGATAGCGGACCTGCTTGTTCGCCTCGATGCGGGCGTTCTCCATCTGCGCGGCGGCGGCGGCCAGCAGTTCCTGACGGGTGAGCAGGTCGGATTCGGCGATGCGGATCTCGCCCGAGATGGTGGCGAGCGAGCCGCGGGCATTGTTGCCTTCGGTCAACTGGCTGCGGGTGTCCGCCAGCATCTCCTCGAGCCGGCTGATGTCGCCCATCACCCCGGCGACCCGGCTTTGATTCGGCCGCAGGTTCGATTGCAGCTGGCCCAGCTCCAGCTTCTTCTCGGCCAGCTGGCGCTCCAATTCGGCGATATGGCCCATGATCACCGAGCCCTCGGCCGCCGGGTCGAGCACGCCGAGCTTCTGTTGCAGTTCCTGCACGCGGCGCTGCGCCGCCTCGACCTTCGCCTCGGCGTCCTGATAACTTTCGATGGCGCCCTTCATCTGATCCTCGCGCAGCCGGGCGGTCATCTGGTCCACCTGGCCCTCGGCATATTTGATCAGCGCCAGCGAGAATTCCTGGCTCAGCTTCGGGTCCGGGGCGATCACCTCCATGTTGATCACGCCTTCGGTCGGGTCGTAGCCGATCTTCACCGAGTTCTGGTAAAGCTTGTAGGTCTCCTCGTTGGTCGCCTCGGGCAGCAGGCGCAGGATCGGGTCGATGGCGGCGACCTGGAAGGCCTGTCGGAAACCCAGATCCCTGTCGAGCCGCAGCATGGCATCGCGCGACGTCAGGTAGCTTTGCACCGAGACCGAGTCGGTATTGGTCGCCAATTGCGTGCCGCTGAACAGCCCTCCCAGGCTGGCGGAACTGGACTTGTCGGCCTGCTGGATCTGGAATTGCGACACCGTGGCGTAAAGCGGCGTCGCGACGAAGAAATAATACCAGCCGGCGATCAGCGTCGGCAGGATGACAAAGGCCGCCAGCCGGCCCAGCAGCATCAGCAGCTTGCGGCGCCGCCGGCGGGCGATGTCCTGCTGGATGCGGATGATCTCGGCGGCGCGGCGATCCTCGGTCAGCGCCTCGCGCGAGGGCAGCTTGGTCGTGCCGGGCGGCAGCGGCATGATCTCGGTGCCGCGGCCGCGGCGCGCCGGGGTGTTCTTGCGGGTCGGCACCGGCATGTTGGCCGAGGCTGCCGGCTCGGCCTGCGCCTGGGCGCGCGCGCCCTCGTCGGACAGGATCTTGCCCACGGCGGCGCGATGGAACGGGTCGATGCCGCGGTCACGCAGCACCACCACCGCCTCGTGGTCGGAATCCACCTGGATCTCGTGCATGGCGGCAATACGGCGTGCCATGCGCAACTGCCGGTCGGTCAGGTTCTCGGCCCGCACCGCCGCGATCCGCTCTTGCATCGAGGGCTGGCCCTCGGTCGGCGGCTTTTGCGGCGCCGCGCCGGGAAAGCGCATGTCGCCGAACCCGTCATCGCCGGCCGCCGCCTCGAAAAGCTGCTCGGGCCCGGCGGCGGGCCTTGTCGCCTCGTCGCGCTTTTGCACCGAGATCTGCACCTTGCGCGCCGTCTCGACCGCATTCGACCCGCGCTGGACCGCCAGAACCGATTCCTCGCGGCTGATGCGATAGGCGCGCGCCTTAGGCGGTGTAGTCATAATATTGCCTTGCCTCTTCGAGGGTTTCAAACTGATAAAGCTTGCCGTCGCGCAATACGGCCGCGCAATTGCAGAATTTCTCGATGGTCTGGGCCTGGTGCGACACCACCACCACCGTGGCCGATTTCAGCCGGTCGTAAAGCACCGAGCCGGCCTTGCGGTTGAATTCCGCATCCGTGGTGGTCGGCATGCCCTCGTCGATCAGGTAGACGTCGAATTCCAGCGCCAGCATCAGCGAAAAGGTGAAGCGCGAGCGCATCCCGGCGCTGTAGGTGCCGACCGGCATGTCGAAATATTCGTCGATATCGGTCAGCCAGCGGCAGAAGGCCTCGACGTAATCCGGGTCGAGCCCGTAGATGCGGGCGATGAAGCGGGCATTCTCGTTGGCGCTGAGCGTGGCGGTGATGCCGCCCATGAACCCGAGGGGGAAGGACACGCGGCAATCGGTGCGGATCGTGCCCTCGTCTGGCTTTTCCAGCCCGCACATCATGTTGATGATCGTGGTCTTGCCAGTGCCGTTCGGCGCGAGGATGCCTATGGACCGTCCCAGCTCGATGCGGAACGAGGCGCGATCGAGGATCACCTTGCGCTGGGTCCCGGTCCAGAACGACTTGGAGACATCGTCGAATTCGATCATCTGACCGTCCCGATCCGCGCATCCCGCGCAGCTGACAAACTGACAAGCCGCCGTGCAGGATCAGCCCGGCGGGGCTGGCCGGACATTATGCGCAGGGGCATCCGCTGTCCACCATGGCCGATCAATGCTTGAAACATCGTGAATGCCCGGTCTTTTTTCCGGCGCATTTCATCCATATTTGCGGGTCATGGCTTTCTCCGGTGATCTTGTGCGGAAAATCGCGGATTGCAGGCTCTGTGCGCCGCGGTTCGCGCAGACTGCGACCCGCCACAGCCCGCGTCCCGTCGCCTGGTTCGCGCCGGGCGCCCGCATCCTGGTCGTCGGGCAGGCGCCGGGCATGCGGGTGCATCTGGCGGGCCGGCCCTTTGCCGACCGGTCCGGCGACCGGTTGCGCGACTGGATGGGGGTCACGGACGAGGTCTTCTATGACCGGACGCGCATCGCCATCGTGCCGATGGCCTTCTGTTTCCCGGGCTACGACGCCAAGGGCTCGGACCTGCCGCCGCCGCCGATCTGCGCCGCCACCTGGCGGGCGCGGGTCATGGAGGAGCTGCAGCCGGACCTGACCCTGCTGGTCGGCGGCCATGCGCAACGCTGGCATCTGGGGCAGGCGGCCAGGGGCGGCGTCACGGCCACGGTCGCCGGCTGGCGCGACCATGCACCGCGCATCTTTCCCTTGCCTCATCCGTCCTGGCGCAATACCGCCTGGCTGCGGCGCCATCCCTGGTTCGAGGCCGAGTTGCTGCCCGAGCTGCGCGCCGCCATTGCCGGATTGCTGAGAGAGGCCGATGACCCCGCTGGATGAGCTTTGCCAGATCCCGTTTCACGAGGCCGAGGCGCCGGCGCGGGCGCGCATCCTGTCCCGCCTCGCCGATACCGAGCTTTTCGCCGCGCTGGTTGCCGAACCGCCGGACGACAGGGCCGAGCTGCGCATCTTCGACCTGCCCGACGGGCCGGTGGCGCTGGCCTGCGACGGCGAGGACCGGCTGGCCGATTTCCTGGGCGGGCCGGTCGCCTATGTGGCGCTGCCGGGCCGGGTGCTGGCCGCCGCCCTTGCCTCGGAAGGGCGGGGGCTGCTGGTCAATCCCGGCCATGCCTCGCAACTGATGCTGGATGCCGGGATGCTGGCCTGGCTGGTCGGCGCCCTTGAGGCGCGGCCCAGCATGGCCCCGGATGAGGCGGCGCAGAGCCTTTCGGCACCGGCGCCCGACGCCGTGGCGCTGCTGGCCGAACCCCTGGCGCAGCGGTTGGCGGATATGGCCGGGCTGGTGCCGCGGATGGCGCTGGTCGCCGCGCAATGGCGCGATGGGCGGCGCAACCATGCGCTGCTTCTGGACGGCGTCGATCCGGCGCATGAAGCGGCGATCGCCAAGGCCCTAGCCGAGTTGCTGGCCTTCCTGCCGGAATTGCCGGGCGGCGTGGACATCGGATTCGCGGCGCGCGATCTGCCGCGCGGGGCGCTGATTCTCGAACCGCCGCCCCCGCCCTCGGCGCCCGAGCCGGCCCGGCGCGATCCCAAGGCGCCGCCGCGGCTGCGCTAGGCGCAAAACGAAAACCCGCCCCAAGGGGCGGGTCTTTGCGTGATCATCGGATTGTGATCTTTCGCGAGTCAGGCGCCCCAATGGCGGACCGGGCCGCAGTCCATATGGACGAAATTCGAGCGCGAATATTTGCCGACGCCCCCCGCCCGGCAGGCGGCAGCGGCCTTGTACATCTGCCCGACCGAGCGCGATTTCAGGCGCAGATCGGCGGCCTTGCCCACCATGTGCAGCGAATTGCGCGCCACGCCCGAGGACCGCGACCGCAGCATGGCGTTGGTCTTGGGCGAGCGATAGCCCGACAGCATCATGTAGGGTTCGTTGGTTTGCAGCAGCCGGTGCGAGGCTGCGGCGATATCGACGGTGCGCGGGTCGATCCCGATCACCTGGCCCGTGCGCCAGTCGCGCATGAACACGTTGATTTCATTCAGGGCGTCCCGGATATACTTGCCATCGACCCAATAGACCGTGTCGATGCTTTCGCCCGTGCGCCCCGAATACATGCGAATGCGGCGGATGTCGCCGGCGCCCCGCATCAGTCCGAAGGCATTGGCCATAACCGGCGCTGCTGCCACGGTCGTCGCCGCAAAGGCACCAAGGATGCCCCGACGCGAGATGGTTTCAAACGTCATGTCAGATCGCCTGTCCTGCTTCGTTGTGTCGCCGCCCGTTCTGGGGCGACCCGGCCCCGGTTTAGCCGGGACTGGTTAAGAATATGTCACTGCCGCGCGAGCAGAGGGAAGCGTTTCGTTCCGGACGCGGCGAAGTTCCGCCCTTCTCGGCAAAAATCCGCCGATAGACGATCCGAATCGGAACCCGGCCCAATGTTTTTCAACGGCCGTGCTCGGGCCGCATCAGTGACGCAAGAAAAAAATGCCTGCGCTGGACCCCCAACCCGGCGAATGAGAAGATTTCCGCCACCGGAAAAGGAATAGTTAAAGGTGCATTTCGCAGGACCGATTCGCCTTCTGATTGTCGCCCTTTTGCTGGGGGCCGCGCCCCGGCTGGCGGGGGCGCAGGCGTTGGACGCCGTGCCGGTGGCGGCGCTGCCGGCGCCCCGGCTGGCCTTTTCGGAACAGGAGATGGCGCTGGCGCAGCGGGTCGCCGGCGATCCCGGGCTGGCGGATTTCTATGGAACCAACGGCTTGCAGCCGATCTTCCTGGGGCCGGAGGGCGCGCCGCGGCGCGCGGCGCTGATCGAAGCGGTAGGGCAGGCGGCTTCGCACGGACTGCCCCCGGCGCGCTATCGTCAGGCCGCCTTGCGCAGGCTCGACCGCGAAGGCGTCGATTCGGTCGAGGAGGAACTGGGTTTCGCCCGCGCCTTCGCCCGCTGGAGCCATGACGTCTCGGGCGGCATCCTGGATCCGCGCAAGGTCGAAAGCGGCATCAAGCGCGAGGTGCAGCGGCCGCGCACCGGCGATCTCATGCGGGAATTCGCCCGCGCCGCCGATCCGGCCGCGGTTCTGGCGGCATTGCCGCCGCGCGATCCCCGTTACGAGGCGCTGCGCAGCGCGCTTGGCCGGCAATCGCAACTGGCCGCCCCGGCCGAGGTGCCCCTGGTGCCCGAGGGATTGTGGCGCGAGGGGATGAGCGATTCTGCCGTGGCGATGCTGCGGGTGCGGCTGTCCTCGATCGGCTTTGCCGCGCCGCCGCTGGGCAGCCCGGCCAGCTTCGACGCGCCGCTGGCGCAGGCGGTGGCGGCCTATCAGCAGGCGGCGGGCCTGCCGGCCGATGGCGTGGCCGGGCCGCGGACCGTCGCCCGGCTGAATCGCGGCACGGGCCCCGAGGCCGAGGCGATCCTGGTGGCGCTGGAGCGGATGCGCTGGATGGCCGGCCACGACCTGAACGCCCGCCATGTGTGGGTGAACCTGCCCGAATACAATGCCCGCATCTTCGAAGGCGGCCGCGAGATCTTCGAAACCCGCGCGGTCATCGGCAAGGCGAACCGCGAATTCGAGACACCGGAATTCAGCGAGACGATGAAATATCTGGTGGTCAATCCGCGCTGGAACGTGCCGCGCTCGATCACCGTCAAGGAATACCTGCCGCGGCTGCAGGCGAACCGCTACGCGGTCGCGCATCTCGACGTGGTGGACGGGGCGGGCAATGTCATCCCGCGCGACCGCATCGACTTTCGCCGATACAGCGCCGCGAGCTTTCCCTATCGGATGCGGCAGAAACCCAGCGACGACAATGCGCTGGGGGTGGTGAAGTTCATGTTCCCCAACCCCTGGAACATCTACCTGCACGACACCCCGACCAAACATCTGTTCAACCAGTCCTCGCGGGCCTATTCGCATGGCTGCATCCGCATCGGCCGGCCCATAGACCTGGCGCATGAACTGCTGCGCCCGCAGGTCGCAAACCCCGATGCGGTCTTCGCCAAGGCGCTGAAATCGGGGCGCGAGACCTATCTGAACCTGCGGCCGCCGGTGCCGGTGCATCTGGTCTATTTCACCGCCTTCCCGGACGAGACCGGGAAGATCCACCGTTTCCCCGACATCTATGGCCGCGATGCGCTGATCCAAGCGGCCCTGGTCAAGGCCGGACTGGATTCCGCCGCCGCGGATGAATAGATGAACCCCGAACCACAGGGCTCGAACGACCAGGGGGAAGTCGCATGACATTGACCATCGCCGAACTGGCCCGCGCGCTGGATGCCCGTCTTTGGGGCGACGGCAGCCTGATCGTCACCGGCGCCGCCGAGGCCGGGCAGGCTGGGCCGGGACAGATCGCGCTGGCGACCTCGTCCGCCTATGCCGAGAAACTGGCGCCCGGCGGCATGGCGCTGCTGGCCGATGGCAGCGACCCCGAGGCGCTGGGGCTTCGGGCCGCCATCCTGGTCGCGCGGCCGCGGCTGGCCATGGCCGGGCTGACCCGCGCCTTCGATCCCGGCCCGGGCATCGCGCCGGGCATCCACCCCAGCGCCGTGATCGACCCCGGCGCCGAGATCGCGCCGGATGCGGCCATCGGCCCCTTCGTGGTGATCGGGGCGGGGGTGCGCATCGGCGCGGGGGCACGCATCGCCGCGCATGTCTCGATCGGCGCCGGCACCGTGATCGGGCGCGATGCGCTGATCCATCCCGGCGTGCGCATCGCCCATGACGTGACCCTCGGCGACCGGGTGATCCTCAATCCCGGCGTCTCGATCGGCGGCGACGGCTTCTCCTTCGTCACGCCCGAGAAATCCGGGGTCGAGGAGATCCGCGAGACCCTGGGCGGACGGGCCGAGATCCGGGCGCAGCACTGGACGCGCATCCATTCCCTGGGCGGGGTCGAGATCGGCGACGATGTCGAGGTCGGGGCCAATGCCACCATCGACCGCGGCACCATCCGGGCCACGCGCATCGGCCGCGGCACCAAGATCGACAACCTCGTGCAGATCGGCCACAATTGCGTGGTGGGCGAGGATTGCCTGCTTTGCGGCCTGGTCGGCATCGCCGGCTCGGCCCGCATCGGCAACCGGGTGGTGCTGGGCGGGCAGGTCGGCGTCTCGGACAATATCTTCGTCGGCGACGACGTGATCGCCGGCGGCGCCACCAAGATCTTCACCAATGCTCCGGCCGGCCGGGTGCTGCTGGGCAGTCCGGCGGTGAAGATGGAAACCCATGTCGAGGCGCAGAAGAACATCCGCCGCCTGCCGCGGCTTTATGCACAGGTGGCCGAACTTCGCGAAACTGTTAAGAAACTGCTCGACAAGGACGCCCGGGAATAGCATTCCCCGGGGACAAGATCGCCCCGCAACGGGCACAACGGAGGCCGAGATGACAGAAGTCCGCGACCGCATCGTCCAGATCATCGCCGAACAGGCGATGCTGGATCCCTCGGAGCTGAAGCTCGACATGTCGCCGCAGGAGATCGGCATCGACAGCCTGGGCCTGGTCGAGTCGATCTTCGCGCTCGAGGAGGAATTCGACATCTCGGTGCCCTTCAACGCCAACGAGCCCGAGAAATCGGAGTTCGACATCTCGAGCCTCGGCAGCATCATCGCGGCGGTCGAGAAACTGGTCGCTGAAAAGGCATGAACGCCAAGAAGGTCAAGGGCGAGAAGCCGCCCAAATCGGAACGCAAGCCCGGCAAGGTCAAGGGCAAGATGAAGTCCGCGACCAAGATCGCCCGCACCGTGCTGGGTCGGGTGATCATGGGACGGCACGCCAATGGCATGCGCCGCGTCGCCATCACCGGCATGGGCACCGTCAACGCGCTGGGGCGCGACGTGCCCTCGACCTTCGCGGCGATGCGCGAGGGCCGCTGCGGCATCGGCCCGCTGGATTTCCGCGACGTGGACCGGCTGGCCATCCGGATCGGCGGCCAGGTCCGCGACTGGGAGCCGGAGACCTATTTCAACCGCCAGCAGATCGTCCTCTATGACAAGTTCACCCAGTTCACGTTGCTGGCCGCGCGCGAGGCGGTCGAGCAATCCGGGCTGATCTTCGAGGGCGAGCTGGGGCTGCGCTCGGGCGTGGTGCTGGGCACCGCCGCCGGTGGCATGAACACCTGGGACGAGAATTACCGCACCGTCTACGAGGAGGGGAAGAACCGCGTCCATCCCTTCGTGGTGCCCCGGCTGATGAACAACGCCGCCTGTTCGCATCTCAGCATGGAATACGGGCTTCTGGGGCCCAGCTTCACCGTGGCGACCGCCTGCGCCAGTTCCAATCACGCCATGGGCATGGCCTTCAACATGGTGCGGTCCGGCGCGGCGACGGTGATGCTGACCGGCGGCTCCGAAGCGATGCTCTGCTTCGGCGGCGTCAAGGCCTGGGAAGGGCTGCGCGTGATGTCCAAGGACGCCTGCCGGCCGTTCTCGGCCACCCGCAACGGCATGGTGCAGGGCGAGGGGGCGGGGGTCTTCGTCTTCGAGGATTGGGAACATGCGGTGGCGCGCGGCGCCGACATCCTGGCCGAAGTGGTGGGCTTTTCCATGTGCGCCGACGCCCAGGACATCGTCATGCCCTCGGCCATCGGCGCCGAGCGGGCGATCACCGGCGCCATGCAGGATGCCCATGTGCGGCCCGAGGAGATCGGCTATATCAACGCGCACGGCACCGGCACGGCGGCGAACGACAAGACGGAATGCGCGGCGGTGGCGCATGCCTTCGGCCATCACGCCGACCGGCTGATGATCTCCTCGACCAAGTCCATGCACGGCCATCTGATCGGCGGCACCGGCGCGGTCGAGCTTCTGGCCTGCATCATGGCGCTGCGCGACGGCGTCATCGCGCCGACCATCGGCTATGAGGAGCCCGACCCGGAATGCGCGCTGGACGTGGTGCCGAACGAGGCGCGCGAGGCCAGGGTCGAGGCGGTGCTGTCCAACGCCTTCGCCTTTGGCGGGCTGAACGCGGTGATCGCGCTGCGCAAGGCCTGAAGCCGCGCCGCATGGGAAGGAAAGGGGCAGGGGCGCCGCCCCCTCGGCGCGGGCCGCGCCTTCTCCCCGGGGGATTTGGCAACGGAAAAGACCGGCGGCCGGGAACGGGGCTTTTCAGCCCGTTCCGGATGGCCTATCTGCGGGGCAAAGAAGGAAGGCACCCCATGGCGAAGATTACCTATATCGAGCATAACGGCACCGTCCACGAGATCGACGTCAAGCCCGGCATGACGGTGATGGAGGGCGCGCGCGACAATGGCGTTCCCGGCATCGACGCCGATTGCGGCGGCGCCTGCGCCTGTTCGACCTGCCATGTCTATGTGGCGCCGGAATGGGTGGACCGCCTGCCGGCCAAGGATCCGATGGAGGAGGACATGCTGGATTTCGCCTGGCAGCCCGATCCCGAGCGTTCGCGCCTGACCTGCCAGATCAAGGTGACGCCGGAACTGGACGGGCTGGTGGTGAAGCTGCCCGAACGCCAGATCTGAGCCGGGCGGCAGTCAGCCGCTTTTCCGGGCCTTGGCCTGATGCCGGGCCGGGGCGTTCGCCTGGACCAGATTGTCCATGAACATGCCGAAGATCCGTTCGGCCAGTTCCGGGGTCGAGCGATCGTCCTGGGCGAACCAGGGGTCGGTGGCACGGGTCATGAAGATCATGTTGCCGCCCTTGACCAGGCAATGCAGCATCATCGTCGCCAGCTCGATATCGGTTTCCTCGGCCAGGATGCCGAGGCGTTGCGCCTCGACCAGCTTGCGGCGATAGAGATCGCGCATCGAACTGGTATAGCGATGCAGCGTGCTGTCCGGCTTGATCGGCCCGTTCAGGGCGGCGACCAGCAGCCGGAACAGCGCCGGGTTCCTGTCCGCCCAGACCAGATAGCCATGCGCGATGGCGCGCAGCTGTGCGATCGGATCGCTGGTGGTCGAGGAAACCGCGCCCGCGCGCAGCGCGTCATTGAGCAGCGTGACGCCGTGATAGATCATCCCTTCGTGCAGGTCTTCGGGCGACTGGAAGACATCGCCGACCTCGTCCTCGCCGATGCCGGCGAATTGCGCGAATTCAGCCAGGTCGGCCGGCAATTGGCCGTTCCTGCCCAGATAGTCCTGGGCAGCGAAGATCAGTCTTTGATAGACGTTCCCCCGGCTCTCCATCAGCGCTCCCGACAGCATTCGGAACAATCCTAACAGACTTCCGGCATTGCGGAAGCCTGTAATCCTGCAAGATGAGGGATTCGCTCAGCCTTCGCCGCGCGATTGCCGCTTGCGCTCGTGCGGGTCCAGGTAGCGCTTGCGCAGACGGATGCTTTTCGGCGTGACCTCGACCAGCTCGTCATCGTCGATATAGGCGATGGCCTCTTCCAGCGACATGCGCACCGGCGGCGTCAGGCGCACCGCCTCGTCCGTGCCCGAGGCGCGGACGTTGGTCAGCTTCTTGCCCTTGAGCGGGTTCACCTCAAGGTCGTTGTCGCGCGAATGCTCGCCGATCACCATGCCCTGATAGACCTGTTCCTGGGCGCCGATGAACATCTTGCCGCGCTCTTCGAGGTTCCAGAGCGCATAGGCCACCGAAACGCCATCCTCCATCGAGATCAGCACGCCCTGACGGCGACCCTGGATCGGGCCCTTATAGGGCGCCCAACTGTGGAAGATGCGGTTCAGAACGCCATTGCCGCGCGTGTCGGTCATGAACTCGCCCTGATAGCCGATCAGCCCGCGCGAGGGGACATGCGCGACGATGCGGGTCTTGCCATGGCCGGCGGGCTTCATCTCGACCAGATCGCCCTTGCGATTGCCGGTCAGCTTGTCAATCACGGCGCCGGTATATTCGTCATCGACATCGATGATCGCTTCCTCGATCGGCTCGTGGCGGACGCCGTCGATGTCGCGGAAGATCACCCGCGGGCGCGAGATCGAAAGCTCGAACCCTTCGCGGCGCATGTTTTCGATCAGCACGCCCATCTGCAATTCGCCGCGCCCCGAGACCACGAAAGCATCGCCGCCGGGCGTATCCTCGACCTTGATGGCGACGTTGGTTTCGGCCTCTTTCATCAGGCGTTCGCGAATCACGCGCGATTGCACCTTGTTGCCGTCGCGGCCGGCCAGCGGGCTGTCATTGATGCCGAAGGTGACGCTGATGGTCGGCGGGTCGATGGGCTGCGCGGGCAGGGCGGTTTCGACCTCGGGAGCGCAGAGCGTGTCGGCAACGGTGGCCTTGGACATGCCGGCGATGGTGACGATGTCGCCCGCCACCGCCTCGTCGATGGGCTGTTGGGTCAGGCCGCGGAAGGCCAGCACCTTCGAGATGCGGAACTGCTCGATGCGCTCGCCGTCGCGCGACAGCGCCTTGATCGTATCGCCGGGTTTCGCGCGCCCGGCCTCGACGCGACCGGTCAGGATGCGGCCGATGAACGGGTCGGCACCCAGCGTTGTGGCCAGCATCTGGAAGGGCTCGTCCTGGCGGGCGATCTGCTTCGGCGCCTCGACATGGCGCAGCACCAGGTCGAACAGCGCCGACATGTCCTTGCGCGGCCCGTCCAGCGTCTCGTCGGCCCAGCCGCCGATGCCAGAGGCATAAAGATGCGGGAAATCAAGCTGTTCGTCGCTGGCGCCGAGGTTCGCGAACAGGTCGAAGACCTCGTTCAGCGCATTGTCGGGATCAGCCGCGGGCTTGTCGACCTTGTTCAGCACCACGATGGGCTTCAAGCCAAGCGCCAGCGCCTTCGAGGTCACGAACTTGGTCTGCGGCATGGGACCTTCGGCCGCATCGACCAGCAGGCAGACCCCGTCCACCATCGACAGGATGCGCTCGACCTCGCCGCCGAAATCGGCGTGGCCGGGGGTGTCGACGATATTGATGCGGGTGCCCTTCCACTCGACCGAGGTCGCCTTGGCCAGGATGGTGATGCCGCGCTCGCGCTCGATGTCGTTGCTGTCCATCACCCGCTCGGCCACGGCCTGGTTCTCGCGGAAGCTGCCCGACTGCCTCAAGAGCTGGTCGACCAGCGTGGTCTTGCCGTGGTCGACGTGGGCGATGATCGCGATATTGCGGATGTCCATAGGGGGCCTTTATCAGAATTTGCGCCCCCGGTAACGCAGAGGGGCGCGAAAGGCCAGCGTCAATCGCAAGCGCGTCTAGCGCAGGCCCAGCATCCCCAGGATGAACAGCACCACGACGACGAGGCCAACAAGATAGATGATCGAGTTCAAGACAGATTCCTCCCGTTTGCCCGCCGCAGGATGCGTCCGCGGCCCGAGGCCTGCTGGGGAAACCCCAGAAAGGCGCCGGAGGTTCCGGGGATTCCTGCGGCCCGCGCCGCCGTTCAGCGCTCCGGCGCCGCCAGCGATTCGATCAGCGGCCGCATGCCCGACAGGTCGTATCCGGCCCGCGCCGCGGTCTCGATCAGGTCCGCCACCGGCTCCTGGCCGGCCTGCGCCAACGCCCAAAGCACCGTCGAGCGGTTGCCCGAGCGGCAATAGGCCAGTTTCGGACCCGGCGCGGACAACGCCTCGGCCTGGGCCGAGATCAGGTCCGGAGTGATGCGGCCGGGCGTGAAGGGGTTGAAGAAATAGCGGATGCCGGCCGCCTCGGCCGCCTGACGCATGGTTTCGTCATCCTCGCCGGGGCCGACCTCGTCGTCGGGGCGGTTGTTGATCAGCACGCGGAAGCCGGCCTCGGCCAGCGCCGGCAGGTCTTCGGGCTGGATCTGGGCCGAGACGGCCAGATCCGGGGTCAGTTGGCGCAGGTCCATCGCGACTCCTTGGGCTTCGTTCGGGCCGGGGGACGGCCTGGGCGACGGATTCCGCCGTTTCGCCGCGCTGTCAAGCATCGCCGTGCCGGCGGGATCGGCCGGCCGGCCTCAGCCGACGGCCGCGGCCTCCTCGACCAACAGCGGCAGCCGGGCGAAGTCATCGAAACTGGCCTGGTGCTGCAACTGCTCGATCGGTGTCTTGCGATAGCCGCGGGTGAACAGCAGAAAGGGCAGCCCGGCATTGCGCGCGCATTCCTCGTCGAACTCGCTGTCGCCGACATAGAGGGCGCGCGGCGCGTCGGGATGCGCGCCCAGTCCGGCCACGGCGGCGCGCAGCGGTGCCGGATCGGGCTTCTTCTGCGGCAGAGAATCGCCGCCGATCACCACCCGGAACAGCTGCGCGATGCCGAAATGATCCAGCACCACCCGGGTCGGACCCAGCGGCTTGTTGGTGCACAGGCCCAGCGGATAGCCACGGTCGGCAAGCGTGCCCAGGGCGTCGGCGACATGGGGATAAAGCCGGGTCAAGCTGGTCGCGTCGTGATAGCGGGTCATGAACGAGGCCACGAGATCGCGATGCGCCTCGACCGGCAGCGCCGTCGCGGCGACGACCCGCCGCCACAGCAGGTCCACGCCGCCGCCGATGAAGCCGCGCACCTGGTCGAGGGTCAGCGGCGGGACCTCATGCAACCGCAGGACGGCGTTCACGCAGGCGTGGATATCGGGCGCGCTGTCGATCAGCGTGCCGTCCAGATCGAAAACCACGGGACAGGGGGCAAAGCAGATGTTCATTCAAGCCTTCCATTTGATCGAGCAGCCGATCGACGGGGTCTGGTCCTGCGGACCATGCCCGGTTTCGGCGATTTGCACCATGGCCTCGAAGAGTTCTCGCCGCGCATCCGGCGCGCCGGGGCTGCGACCCGAGGCATCCAGCCGACCGCGATATTGCAGCTCTCCCGCGGCATTGTAGCCGAAGAAATCCGGCGTGCATTCGGCGCCATAGGCGCGGGCGACGTCCTGGCTTTCGTCGTAGAGATAGGGAAAGGTGAAGCCGTGCTTCCGGGCCTCGGTCTTCATGTGCTCGGGCGCGTCCTGCGGATATTCCGCGACATCGTTGGCCGAGATTGCCGCGACACCGATGCCGAGCCTTTGCAGTTCGGCCGCATCGCGCTGGATGCGGTCGATGACGGCCTGGACATAGGGGCAATGGTTGCAGATGAACATGACCAGCGTGCCGCGCGGTCCGGCGATATCGGCAAAGGCGACGATCCGGCCGTCGGGATCGGGCAAGGCGAAATCCGGAGCCTTTGCGCCGAAATCGCAGACGGGAGGTCGGACAGCCATGAGATCTCCTTCCTTGTAGGTCCGGGCCGGTTTAGCACCATCCACGGCTTGAAGGCAAAGCGCCTTTGGTCTGGGATGAGTATGTTACATAACTCTGGTTATCGGGAAAATGCTCGCCCTAGGTCATGTTGACAAAAGAGGTTCACACCGGGCTGAAGGTGTGATTCAAGCTGCCATCTGTGATGGAGACCAGCTTGGCCCGAGGCCTGATGTCGAACGAGGAATGGGCGTTTTTTGAGCGCTTCATTCTCGCTGCCCGCGCCCCGAATGGACGGAAACCGGCTGACCACCGCCTCGTTCTTGATGGGATTTTCTGGATAGCACGAACTGGAGCTCCATGGCGCAACCTGCCTGAGGAGTTCGGCAAGTGGTCGAGCGTTTACCGGCAATTCCAGCGCTGGACGTTGGTGGGGCTTTGGGGGGAACTCATGGACGCCCTGAACCAAAGCGCGGCCGTGCCGGATGCCTTGCAGATGATCGACAGCACTGTGATCCGCGCTCATCATCAGGCAGCGGGTGCTAAAGGGGGACTCCGCGACAGGGTTTCGGCCGTTCTCGAGGTGGCTTCACGACCAAGGTCCACCTCCTCGTCAACGCGCACGGACTTCCGATGAGAGCGGAAATCACGCCAGGCCAGACCTCCGACCACCTCGGTTTCGATCTGCTCATGGCCGACAATCTGCCTCGTCCAAGCGTGCTATTGGCGGATCGCGGCTACGACGCCGACAGCATTAGGACGAAGATGGAGGCGCGCAATGTGCTGCCGGTGATCCCGACGCGCAAGTCCCGCAAGACACGCATCGCCGTGGATCGCTCGCTCTATCGCCTGCGAAACTTGCTCGAGCGCTGCTTCAACAAGCTCAAGAATGCCAGACGTGTCGCAACACGCTACGATAAGACCGCGGAGAGCTTCTTGGGCTTCATCGACATCACATCGATCCGCCATTTGTCAACATGACCTAGCTGCGGTGCGACTATGTTAATACATTCGCGTTTTTTGGGCATGACCAGCCGCACCACTTCGGCCGCTTGATGGCCCATGCCAGCGCCGCGCCCATGCCGGTCCGATACCAAGGCGGAACGCTTGAGTTAAAGATACAAAACCCTTGTTTTACAACGCATTGCAAGCCGTTTGCGAAGCACAGGATGAAGGGCGCGGCCAGCAGCACCGCTTCAAGCGCGGCGGGCGGAAATAAGCGCATCGGCTTTCCCAACCTCGGCCGTGCCGCTGGCCGAGTTCCCGCGCGCCGGCTGGTGCTGGCCGAATTTCCGGCCCGAGGAACCGGCCTGCAAGGACGGCTCGATTCTGATCCACCCCCCGACCGTGGACAAGCTTCAGCGCCTGCGCGACCGACTGGGCGCCCCGCTGGTGGTGAACTCGGCCTTTCGCAGCCCGGGCTATAACAAGCGCATCGGCGGCGCGGCAGGCTCCATGCACCTTGCGGCCCGGGCCTACGACATCCGCATGGCCGGGCACGATCCGCACCAGTTCGAGGCGGCGGCGCGAAAGGCCGGCTTCACTGGGTTCGGCTTAGGGGCTCAAACTGACATCCCCATCCCTGCTTCCCGCATGATCCGACCGCCCGCCCGGATCATGCTGCGTCAGCACAGACTGGCACGGTGCGCGTTGAACCCGCACAAACGCGGAGAGAATCCCTGCCGTGCAGGCTCCGGATGTCGGCATCAGCCCATGCAAAAGCCGGGCATCCGCTCTCGCTTGACGGGAACTCGAATAACGCCGATCTTCAATTGGTTGAAATCGTCAAATCACGGCCGGACCCCTTCGGCAGAGACAGTCACCAATCGGAGAGCAATTCCTACAGAAAACCTTTACGTTTCTTGAGAGATGGCGAGGTCCCGCCGTGAATCCCAGGACAAGTCGCGAGTTTTCGCCGGGCGTTCGACGGCGCCCCGTTTCGGTAACGATTTAGACAAATATTGTCGCTATACACAGCCCTCGCAAAACCAACTTGCCAGGAGTTTGACATGGCAGTGATCCGAGGATCGAATCTTGACAACGCAATGCGGGGCACCGTCGGGAACGACGTGCTCTGGGGCCTGGACGGCGCCGATCTCTTCTACTGGAAGAACGGCCGGGGCAACGACACCATCCACGGCGGCGATACCGCGGACAAGTTCGACCCGAACCCCTATTCGCCCGGCAATCCCGGCGGCGACCGGATGATCCTGGAAGGAACCCAGGGCGCCAGGGTGCATTTCTCCTCGACCGAGGCGGGAACGGCGCAGATCGGCGGCAGCACCCTGCACTTCACCGGGATCGAGCGCTTCTTCGGCACGATGGGCAATGACGTGATCCGCGGCGGCGCGGCGGTGCTGAATGCCCCGCATGGCGGCACGCCGCAGCACGGCTTGACCATCTTCTCGCGCGGCGGCCATGACGACATCATCGCCTCGCGGTTCAACGACGTCATCGACGGCGGCGCCGGCAATGACACGATCCGGGCCGGCGCCGGCGACGATTTCATCCATTCCAGCACCGGAAACGACCTGATCTATGGCGGCGCCGGCGGCGAGAACATCCGCTGGGGCTCGGGCAACAACACCCACAATCCCGGCCATGACACGATCTATGGCGGGGCGGGCAACGATCTGATCAACGTCTGGATCAAGAACGGCGATGTTTCGGCGCGTAACGAGGCCGTCGGCATCGGTGGCATCGGCGTCACGATCACCGCGGTCGGCGCCGACAGCAGCTTCAATGGCCGCGCCCAGACCGATATCGGCGGCCCCTCCTCGCTGCGCTTCTTCGGGTTCGAGCTGGGCTGGACCCATGCCGGCAACGACACCGTCAACGGCGCCAATGCTGCGGTCGCGGCGAACGGCGCCGGGTTCAACTTCAACACCCGCTGGGGCCATGACGTGATGGTCGGCAGCCGCGGCAACGATACGCTGGTGGCGGACGAGGGCCGCGACACCGTGACTGGTGGCGACGGCAATGACCAACTCTGGATCGGCGAGGCCGAATATGGCGACGGCGACCGCGACGTGCTGATCTTCCGCGCCGGCGATGGCCATGACACCGTCTTCGGCTTCGATTCCGACCTCGACGTTCTCAATATGGGCGGGCGCAACTACACGGCGCGCGAGACCGCCGACGGCACGCTGCTGAACCTGGGCGGCGGCGACACCGTCTTGCTGTCGGACGTGTTCGACTTCGTCTGAGCGGCAGGCGACATCAACATATCGCCGGGCGCCCGATGTCGGTGCCCGGCGTTTTCCAGTTTCCGTGCCGGTTCATGGCGAACCATGCCTATCGAAGACCCCGGCCCCGTTCCGATACCGGCAGGCGCGGAAAGCGTGTCCCTGAGACATCGCCGTTGCGCAACCGCATGGAATCCGCCGATGGCCGACAATCTGCCCCGTTAGACAAGATGACCGGCGCCGGCAAAAATGCCAAAGATGCGCTGGAGATATCCTGCGAATCGGGTAGCTCGTTGGTACGGTAGTGAGGTGACAAGTGCATATTTCCGGCGGGACGTCTTCGTTCAGATTGTCGCATCCCATCCCCTTGGCGATGCTTCTGCTGGGAATCGTCGCCCTGTTGCTGTTCGGCTATGTCGGTCTGGCACGCGGGACGAGCAGCTTTTCCTTTGACGCGCTGTATTTCTACGTCTCCGGCGAAATGTGGGAGACCGGGGCGACACCCTATGACCCGGTCGCCTTCAAGGGCCAGATGGATTCCATGGTGAGCATCCAGTCGGTCAGCTATGCCTATCCGCCGAATTCCGCGCCCTTCTCGCTGTCGCTCTCGGTCGGCTCGATCAGGCTGGCGCAGATCATCATCGGTTCGATCAACCTGGCCTCGATCCTGGGCATCCTGGCCTTTGTGCACCATGCCATCCGTCTCGACCCGCCGGGCGTCCCCGAGCAGGAGATCCGGGCGGCCGAGATCGTCACCTGGGCGGTGATCATCGGCAACCCGTTCACCGCCCATGTGGTCTGGATGGGACAGACGACGCTGTTTTCCGCCGCCTTCCTGCTGGGCAGCTGGTTGCTTGCCAGCCGGCGGCTCGACCTGCTGGCCGGCATTCTGCTGGGCATCAGCGCCATCAAGCCGCAGCTGGTCTTTCTGGTCGGTTTCTGGTTCCTGCTGGACCGGCGCTGGCAGCTCGTCGCCGCCTCCGCGCTGACCGTGGTGGCGATGTCCGGCTGGCCGCTCTGGGTGAACGGGCTTGATGGCTCATGGCTGGCCTGGGTGCGGTCGCTGATGGATTACAAGGACGGCGTCTACAACGCCCTGGCCTTCAAGCATGTGTTCGGGCTGCGCAGTCTTCTGGCGACGCAGGACGTGCTGATCCCCTCGACCCTGCCGGTGGCGCTGGTCGGCACGGTGCTGCTTTACGTTTTCCGCAGGCACTACCAGGGCGTCTGGCTGATCGGGCCGTTGCTGGCCCTGTCGGTGCTTTTCGTCTACGCGCATGACTATGAC
Organism: Paracoccus simplex; assembly: GCF_042648325.1. NCBI lineage: Bacteria > Pseudomonadati > Pseudomonadota > Alphaproteobacteria > Rhodobacterales > Paracoccaceae > Paracoccus > Paracoccus simplex. The sequence continues at coordinate 87,510 of NZ_JBHRXE010000008.1, forward strand.
CTGGCGCCGCTGGCGGTGATGGCCTTCCCGCTGCTGATCGCCGCCCGCGGCAAGCCGCAGGTCATGGCGGCGATCATCCTGACGGTCTTCGTGATCTATTTTCCGCAGCGGATCTGGGAAAGCCTCGACCTGGCGCAATTCGCCCGCTCACGCGAGGTGGCGCTTGGCGCCCTGCTGACGCTCTACCTGGTCGTCTGCCGGGTGCCCCAGCGGGAACGGCGGCTGGAGGCGGCGCCTTGAGCGCGGGGCTCCGCCTCGCCGCCCTGCCCCGCCGGCGCCTTTCGCCGGCACCGATCCGCGCTGCGGCGCGTTCAGACCTTTGAACAGAAATGGATTGTCACCCATGTCCGCCCTAGATGCGCAGGCTTTCCCGCCGGGGGTCCAGGAACCCCACGCCGCCCAGGCCGCCGCCGTTCCGCTGATCGTCGACCTTGACCGGACCTTGTGCCGGTCCGACACCATGCACGAGGCGCTGGTCGGGCTGCTGGCCTCCAGCCCGGCGGCCATGCTTGGCCTGCCCGCCTGGCTTGCCTCCGGCAAGACGGGGTTCAAGCAGGAACTGGCCGGGCGAAGAACCGTGGATCCCGCCCTGCTGCCTTATGACGACGAGGTGCTGGCGCTGATCGCGGCCGCCCGCGCCGAGCGTCGCCCCGTGGCGCTGATCTCGGCCTCGGACCAGCGCCAGGTCGCCGCGGTCGCCGCGCATCTGGGCCTGTTCGACGACGCGGTGGGCACCGGCTCGCCCGGGGTCGCGGGCAATCTGTCCGGTCAGGCCAAGGCGGATTATCTGGTCGGCCGCTTCGGTGCCGGGGGGTTCGACTACATCGGCGACAGTGCCGCCGACCTGCCGGTCTGGGCGGCAGCGCGGCAGGCCTATGGCATCCGCGTGGCGCCCGGCATCCGGAAAAGGGCGCGGGCACAGGGCACGGCGCTGCAGACCGTGGGCGACAGCGCCTCGGAGCTGCCCGCCCTGCTGCGCGCCTGCCGACCGCATCAATGGGCCAAGAACGTCCTGGTCCTGCTGCCGGTCCTGACCGCGCACGACCTGACCCATCTGCCGGCAGCGCTGCTGGGCATGCTGTGCTTTTCCCTTGCCGCATCGGCCATCTACATCATCAACGACCTGGTGGACCTGCCCTCGGACCGCCAGCATCCCAGAAAGCGCTTTCGGCCCTTCGCCGCCGGCACGGCCAGCGTCAAGAACGGCCTGTTGCTGGCCGGCGGGCTGCTGGCCGTCGCAGCGCTGGCGGCGCTGCTGTGGCTGCCGGGGCCGTTCTTCTGGACGCTGATGGTCTATCTGGTGGCGACCTCGGCCTATTCCTTCTCGCTCAAGCGCAAGATGATGGTCGACGTGCTGGCTTTGGCCGCGCTTTATACGCTGCGGATCGTCGCCGGCAGCGCGGCGACCGGGATCGTGCTGTCACCGTGGCTGCTGGTGTTTTCGATGTTCCTGTTCTTCGCGCTCGCCACGATCAAGCGCCAGGCGGAACTCGAGGACATGCTGCTGCGCGGCTCGGAAAGGACGGCGGGGCGCAACATGATGGTGGGCGACCTGCCGATCCTGCAGGCCATGTCCATCGGCGCGGCCCAGGCGGCGGTGCTGGTCTTCGCGCTTTATTCGCAGGACCCCGAGGTGCAGGAGCATTTCGATGCCCCGGACCTGCTGCTGCTGATCTGCCCGGTGCTGTTCTTCTGGCTGGGCCGCATGCAGCTGCTGACCCGGCGCGGCCACATGACCGACGACCCGATCGTCTTCACCTTCCGCGACCGGGTGGGACTGGTCTGCGGCGCGGTGATGCTGGGGATCTTCATCCTGGCGGCGCGCTGAACGCGCCGCCCGCCTTCTCAGGCCGAGGAGGTGGCGAAGGCGGTGACCAGCAGGCCCGAAACGATCAGACCCAGCCCCAGCGACCGGCCGACGCCGATCGTCTCCTGCTGGATCAGGGCGTCGATCACCGTCAGCGACACCATGGCCAGGGCAGTGACGGCGGTATAGGTCAGGCTCAGCGAATAAAGCCGGATCGCCGCCACGAAGGCGGTCAGCAGCAGGCCGGCGCTGATCACCGCCATCCACATCCAGGTCGAGCCGAGGATCGACAGGACCAGCGCACCGACATTGCTGGTGTCGAGATGCTGGCCGCCCTTCTTCAGCAACAGGTTCAGCGCCACATTCGCGCCGGCGGCGGTAACGATCAGGGTCCAGTGGTTCATACGCGCAACAAGATCATTGGAAACGATGGGCCTCATGCATATCCCCACTCGGTCCGCGGGAAAGCAGGGTCAGATTATGCCGGCCCCCCGCCAGGTTCAAGCGATCTGCCGGCGGCGCGACCTGTCCCTTGCGGCAGGTATGGCCGGGACGGGCTGGGCGCTTGCCGCTAAAAAGCCCCGCAAGCGCACGTTGCAATCCGGCGATTATGGACTAGAACTCGAGTCACCGCGTCCCGCATCGAAACTGGAGCCCCTCCCCGTGCGCGCATCACCCCGGGTCAGGACGGATCGGTAGCATGGCCGTCTTCGTGCTGCTGATATGGCCCGTCGTGATGATGTGGATGTTCACCCGATACGACCGGCAACAGGCGCTGATCCTGTCGCTGGTGGCCGGCTATCTGGTCCTGCCGCCGCTGATCACCTTCTTCATTCCCGGGATCCCCGGCTTCGACAAGCACACCACGCCGACCGTGGTGGCGGCGATCCTGCTGGCCAGCCGGCAGGGCAGCGATCCATTTCCCGAAGCCCCGTCGATGGGCCCGCTGATCAAGACGCTGCTGGCGATCTTCATCTTCACGCCGCTGTTGACCGACCTGCTCAATGGCGATGTCCTGATCGAAGGGAACACCTTCCGGCCCGGCCTGACCGTCGCCAGCGGCGTGAAAGAGATGTTCCGGGCCTTTTTCCAGGTCCTGCCGCTGCTGCTCGGCTATCGCTATCTGCACGATTTCCGCGGGGCGCGGCTGCTCTGCCGCTATATCGTGCTGGCGATGCTGTGGTATTCCATCCCCATGCTGATCGAGATCCGCATGAGCCCGCAGATCAACGTCTGGGTCTACGGCTATTTCCAGCACGATTTCATCCAGACCATCCGCTATGGCGGCTACCGGCCAATCGTCTTCCTGGAGCATCCGCTCTGGGTGGCCTCGATCACCGCCGTCGCCTTCGCCTTCGCCGTCGGGCTGGCCCGGTCGGAAAGGACGCGGCGCGCAAAGCTGATCGTCGGCTACCTGGCCTTTGCGCTGTTCATCTGCAAATCCGCCGGGGCGCTGATCCTTTCGGCCATCTTCATCCCGCTGATCGCGCTCTACTCGCCCCGGCGGGTGGTGCTGGTCGCGGCGGTCGCGGTTTCGGTGGCGACGCTTTACCCGGTGCTGCGTTCATCGCCCTTCATGCCGCTGCAGGGCATCGTCGACCTGGCGATGAGCGCCTCGCCCGAGCGCGCCCGCTCGCTCGAGTTCCGCCTGATGAACGAGGAGCGGCTGCTGGAGCGCGCCATGGAAAAGCCGCTGCTGGGCTGGGGCGGCTCGGGGCGCTCGCTGATCGTCGATCCCTATGACGGCGATCTGATGGCGATTCCGGACGGGTTGTGGGTGATCTATCTGGGTTCGCGCGGCATGCTCGGTTATCTGGCGGTCTTCCTGCTGCTGGCGGCGCCGGTCTTCCTGCTGTATCGCGCGATGTCGAAACACCGATCCGGCCCCGTTTCGGAATATGCGCTGCTGGGCGCCATGGCGGTGGCGGTGGCGATGAACGTCATCGACCTGATCCCCAATGCCACGCTGACGCCGATCACCTGGCTGATCGCCGGCTCGCTGCTGGGCAATGCGGCCCGGGTCTATGCCAGCAGCACCACGCCCGCTGCCATCCTGGAAAGCGAGCCAGAGCCAAGGAAACGCGGACTGGCGACCATCCTTTAGAGGCGCGGGGTCGCGGTCCGCCGGCTCAGGCGTGGAAGCGCTGCCGATATTCGCCCGGCGGCAGGCCGACGATGCGCAGGAACACCTTGCGAAAGGCGCCGGGGTCGGAATAGCCGACCTCCCAGGCGATGCGCTCGACCGGTTGCTGGCCGAATTGCAGCAGTTCCTGCGCCTTCGCCACCCGCAGCCGTTGGGCGTAATCGGTCGTCGTCAGCCCGGTCGCCTTCTGGAAGCGGCGCAGGAAGGTGCGCTCCTCCAGCCCCGCCTGCCCGGCCAGGACGGAAAGCCGCGTCGCGCGGCCCTCTTGCGCCTGCAGGAAATGCTGCGCCTTCAGGATCGCGGCATCGCCGTGGCTCAGCCGCGGCACGAAACCGCTGTAATAGCGCTGCTCGCGCCCCGGCAGATCGACCAGCAGCATCCGCGCGGTTTCGGTCATCGCCACCGGCCCCAGGAAGCGGTCGACCAGCTTCAGGCCCAGGTCGGTCCAGGACATCAGCCCGCCGGCCGAAACGATGTCGCCGCCGTCGATGATCAGCCGGTCGCTGTCCACCCGCACCCGCGGGAAACGGTCCTGCAAGACCTGCGCATAGGTCCAATGCGTGGTCACGGCGCGGCCGTCCAGCAGCCCGGTCTCGGCCAGCAGGAAGGCGCCGGCGCAGACCGAGGCCAGCACCGTGCCCCCGGCATGGCACTCGCGCAGCCAGCCGGCCAGCGGCGCGGCGGTCTCGGCGCCGATCGGCGGCTCCAGCGAGGGCGGCAGGATCAGCACGTCGCAGCGCGCCTCCTGCGCCTGCTGCGGGTCGCTGTCGAAGACCGGTTGCGGTGCGGCGGCCCCTTCGGCGCGCAGGTGCAGCACGCGCAGGCCCTCGCCCTGCCGCGCCGAGCGGGCGGCGATCCCGAACAGGCCGGTCAACCCCAGCACCGCCGAAAGCTGCGTGCCGGGATAAAGCAGGATGCCGATCCTTGCCTGGGCCATTGTCCGGATCACCCCTGATTCTGTCGGTTTCGACAGTAGCCGGAACCGGACGCCCAAGGCCATGCTGCCGGGGCAACAAGCACCGAAAGGACAGACCATGTCGAAGCGCGCCATTCTTGTCGTCGATTTGCAGAACGAATACTGGCCCAGGGGCAATTTCTCTCTGGTCGGGATCGAGGCCGCGGCCGCCAATGCCGCCCGGGTCATCCGTCATGGCCGCGAAAACGGCGATCTGGTGGTGAACATCCGCCACGAGATGCCGGGCGGGCCGATCTTCGTGCCGGGCAGCGACGGCGCGCAGATCAACGAAGCCGTCCTGCCCCAGGCCGATGAGCCGGTGATCACCAAGAACTTCGCCAATTCCTTCCGCGAGACCGGGCTGGACGCGCTTCTGACGCAACAGGGCGTCGAGGAGGTGGTGGTGGTCGGCGCCATGAGCCATATGTGCGTGGATGCCACCACCCGGGCTGCCAACGACCTGGGCTACCGGACGGTGACCGTCCACGACGCCTGCGCCACCCGCGACCTGGAGTTCAACGGCGTGACCACCCCCGCCGCGCAGGTCCATGCCGCCTTCATGGCCGGGCTGGCCTTCCTTTATGGCGAGGTCGTCGGCACCGACGAGCTTCTGGCGCGCTGAGCGGTCGCCGCGCCGTCAGACCCGTCGCAGCGACCGGCGGGGGCCGGCGGGGCCGCCGCGCGGTTTCCTCATACGGGCCGGGGCCGACCCCGGCCCGACGGGACACCCGCGACCGAACGGTCGGCGCCGGAACGGCGTCACGCCCAGGTATCGCCGACGGTGAAGCCTTCCGGGAACGGATCGTCATGGTCCAGCACCAGCGTGTTCAGCCCATGGATCCAGCTGGTGCCCGAGATTTCCGGCACCACGGCGCGGCGGCCGGCGATCTCGGTCTCCTCGATCAGCCGCCCGGTATAGACATTGCCAAGAATGCTCTGGTGCCGGAAGCTCTGGCCCAGCGGCAGCTCGCCCTTGGCATGCAGCACCGCCATCTTGGCGCAGGTGCCGGTGCCACAGGGGCAGCGATCCAGCGCCCCGGTCCAGGTCGCCGGATTGTCCCAGGAAAATTCGCCCGAGGCCATGGTGACCGCGTTCTTCCAGTCCGCCTGCGGGTCGTCGGTCGGCCCGGACAGTTGCGAGATGGTGATGCCCACGCCCGGATAATCGGGATGCTCGACCGCCAATTGCTCGATCGCCGCCTGCCGGATCATCGAGGAGATGCGGGCGATTTCCCGGCCATGCTCGGGGATCAGCTGCAGGCCCGGGAATTGCCGGACATCGGCGATGGCATAGAACATGCCGCCCCAGCCGATATCGACGCGGACGCGGCCCAGATGCGGCACCTCGATCTCGGCATCCAGATGGGCGGCGAAAGCCGGCACGTTGCGGAAGGTCACGCTTTTGACCTTGCCGTTGCGGCATTCGGCGCGGACCCGGATCAGCCCCGCCGGCGCCTCGAGCACCAGTTCGGTGACCGGTTCCTGCATGGGCAGCAACCCCATCTCCAGCAGGACCGTGGCGACCGAGATGGTGTTGCCGCCGGACATGACCGGATATTCGACCTGCTCCATGATCACATAGCCGGCATCGGCTTCGGGATGCGAGGGCGGCACGATGATGTTGCAGCAATGCGCCGCATAGCCGCGCGGCTCGCGCAGCATCAGCTTGCGCAGCTGGTCGTCATTGGCTTCCAGCCATTTCATCTTCTCGTAGACCGAGCCGCCGGGAATATGCGGAACGCCGCCGGTGATCACCCGCATCGGCGTTCCGGCATGGGTATCGACGGCATGGATCATTCGCTTGAACGCCATACGGGTTTCTCCTGAGGCGAAGATTGGGGGAAGGGTCGATGCTTCGCCCGCCAGGAATCGGGCGAAGCGCAGGGTGCGTCAGCCGTGCCGGCCTGTCCAGCCACCGGCGACCGATCTAGAGGGCGGCCTCGACCTTCGCGGCCACCTCGGCGGGCAGCCATTTGGTCCAGATATCCTTGTTCTCCTCAAGGAAATGGATGGCGCCTTCCTCGCCCATGGCCTGGTTGTCGCCCTGCCAGGCCATCAGCCTGGCCACGGTGTCATTGCTCCAGCCGCGGGTGTTGAAATAGTCCAGGATCGCGGGGCTGGCCCGGTCGGCGAAATCCTTGGTCAGCACTGTCATCACCGTGTCGATGGGCCAGCCGGTGACCTTGGGATCGGCGCAATCCAGATCGGTGATGCAGCGTTTCCATTCGACCGGATCGTGCTTGACCGCCGGTTTCAGCAGCACCAGCTGGTATTTGCCCAGAAGCGCGGTCGGCGCCCAGTAATAGGTGATGAAGCCTTCCTGCCGCTCATAGGCCCGGGCGATCGCGCCGTCCAGTCCGGCGGCCGATCCGGGGCGCATCAGGTTGAACCCCTTCTGTTCCCCTTCATAGGCCTTGAAAAGCTGTGCCGTGACCACCGTGGCGCCCCAGCCTTCGGCGCCGTTGAAAATCACGCCGCGGCCGGGGTCTTCCGGGTCAGGGAAAAGCTCGGGATGTGCCAGGGCATCCTCGACGGTCTTGATCTCGGGATGCGCGTCGGCCAGGTATTTCGGGATCCACCAGCCTTGGATGCCGCCGTCCGGCAGCGCCGGCGCGCCATAGACGATCTTGCCGTCCTCGAGCCCGCGCGGCACGATCTCGGGCAGCAGATCCACCCAGGTTTCCGAGGAAATGTCGGGCGAGCCCTTCTCGACCATCGAGGTGGTCGAGGGCACGGTATCGCCGGGAACGGTCTCGGTGCTGCAGCCGTAGCCGTTCTCGAGGATGAACTTGTCGACGTAGGTCAGCAGCTCGGCGCTTTGCACGTTATGCAGCGCCAGCGTGACATTGCCGCAATCCTGCGCGGTGGCCAAGCAGGCGCCGCCGAAAAGCCCGGCGGCAAAGACCGTCGAAGCGAGCAGTCTTGGCATTCTTCCCTCCCTGTTTGCGGCGTTGTTTCAGGGCAGCGTGCCGCGTCATGCCTGCCCCGCTGGGTGAAACGGTTGGTCTTGGCAGGTCGGCCGTTTCGTTATGACTCGTATATTCGTATACGATATTCGATATCTGCTGCCCCGCATCGATTCTGTCAAGGGATTCCTGCAACGGCAGACTGCGGGGCGGTGCGCCGATCTCGCGCCCGGCCCATCGGCGCCGACAGGTCGCGCTCGGCTCGCTCAGCACGTCGAGCCGCGGGGCGGCGCCGAGCCCGGGCATATCCGGGCGGGACATGGCCTTGGCGGTGGTTTCCTGCAGGCTGACGGCATAGCCGGCCGCCAGGCAGATGTCGCAATGCCGCCAGTCTGGGTCAGGCGGTCATTCTTCGAGATCTTCAGCCAACGCTTTCCGCGGCATCAGCTGCACGATGATCGGGAAGTCGGTGCGGCGGTGCAGCGACAGAAGCTTGGCGGTTTCGCGCTGAGCGAGGGCAGATCAGGATAGCGCCGGGCCAAGCCTTGCCGCCCGGTTGCCGGTCGCTTGTGCGGGCGGAGGGGGCTCTGCCCCCACACCCCCGGGGTATTTGGATAACGGTGAGGATCAGACCCGCAACGCCCAGAGGGCAAACAGCGGTTCCTCCTCGGCGCGCATGGCGTGGACCGCGTTCGGGGGCACGAAGAAGCTGCCGCCGATGCCGGGCTGGAACCAGTCGCGGCCGGGTTTGCGGAAGCTGCCGGGCGACAGGACCAGATAGGTTTCCTCGGGCGCGTGCTGGTGGTCGGGATAGCGGGTCTGCGGCGCGATCAGGCTGAGGCCGATCCAGAGGTCGCGACGCTCCTCGATGCCGCCGGGGCCCAGCAGCATGGCATTGGCATGGTTTTCGGCGAAATTCGCGCTGGCGCCGGCATCGCCGGTCCGGCGGCGCCAGCACAGCAGCGGCGCCAGGGCACGCACCGCCTGCAGGAGCTCGGCCAGATCCCCATAGTCCATCTCGCGCGCCAGCGCCCGGTCGAGCAGCGCATCCACCACCGGCAGGCTTGCCGGCCCGGCGCCCGTTTGCCCCACCGCAAGCACCGCCTCCGATATGGCCTGAAGCGAGGCCGGGGAATTGCCATCATGGGCCCGCGCCCGCATGGCGGGCAAGGCGACATCGAGGAAATCCTGCAAGGGTTGCGGTCGCGGCATTTGGGTTCACCTTTCGGATCCGGCCGGCGCGCGGGTTCTCGCCGCGTGCCAGGATGCGTTACAAATCCTTGACCAGCCGCAATGCGTCGTAGATCGCGGCATGGGTATTGCGGGCGGCCACCGCATCGCCGATGCGGTAGAGGCGGAACCTGCCCTCGGGGTTCTTGCGGACCTCTTGCGGCCCGCCGGCGGTCAGCGCCTCGTAATCCACCTCGCCCAGGTTCGAGGACAGCGGCTTCAACGCGAAATACAGTTCATCCAGCGGCCGGGTGCCATGGTTGACCACCACCTGGTCCACGATGCGCTCGCGGGTGACGCCGCCGTAGTCGCTGCCCAGCGTGGCGCGCAGCTGGTTGCCCTCGCTCGTCACCGACCTGAGCCGCCAGGTCACGGTGAAGGTGGTGTCGCGCTTTTGCAGGTTGCGCATATAGGGCACCAGGTTCATCGCCATCACCTCGGGCGAGAAGCTGCGGTCGGGGGTGACGATCTCGACCCTGGCGCCGGCGGCCGAGATCAGGTCGGCGGCCTGCAGCGCCGCGTGATCGCCGGCATCGTCGAAGATCAGCACGTTCTGGCCCGGCTTCACGTCGCCCGACAGGATATCCCAGGCCGAGGCAACCAGTTCGTTGCCCTGTTCCAGCACCTCGACATGCGGCAGACCGCCAGTGGCGACGATCACCGCGTCGGGATCGGTGGCCAGCACGTCGGCCGCATCGGCGAAGGTGTTGAAGTTGAACGTCACGCCGTGCTTCTCGCATTGCGCCATGCGCCAGGCGATGATCGAGATCATCTCGCGCCGGCGTTCGTCCAGGGCGGTCAGGCGGATCTGGCCGCCGGGCTGGTCGGCGGCCTCGAAGACCGTGACGTCATGGCCGCGCTCGGCGGCGACGCGGGCGGCCTCCATCCCGGCCGGACCGGCGCCGACGATGGTGATGCGCTGTTTCGCCGGGGCGGGCGGGATGGTCTGCGGCATGGTCTCTTCGCGGCCGGTGGCGGCATTGTGCAGGCAGAAGGCCATGCCGCCCTGATAGATGCGGTCGAGGCAATAGTTCGCGCCGACGCAGGGACGGATGTCGTCCTCGCGCCCCTCGACGACCTTGCGGACCAGATGCGGGTCGGCCATGTGCGCCCGCGTCATGCCGACCATGTCCAGCAGCCCGGCGGCGATGGCGTGGCGCGCGGTCGGCACGTCGGGGATTTTCGCGGCATGGAAAGTGGGAAAGCCCGTGGCCTTCCTGATCTGGCCGGCGAATTCCAGATGCGGGGCGTTGCGCATCCCCTGCACCGGGATCACATCGGTCAGCCCGGCATCGGTGTCGATATGGCCCTTGACCACGTTCAGGAAGTCGACCAGCCCGCTGTCCTTGAGCTTTTGCGAGATCGCCAGACCCTCCTCGGCGGTCAGCCCGCCCGGCAGATCCTCGTCGCCGGTATAGCGCACGCCCAGGATGAAATCCTCGCCGCAGCGTTCGCGGATGCCGCGCAGAATGTCGAAGGTGAAGCGCAGCCGGTTGTCGAGGCTGCCGCCATAGGGGCCGTCGAGGTCATTGGTCAGCGGCGACCAGAACTGGTCCATCAGGTGACCGTAGGCTTGCAGCTCCAGCCCGTCGAGCCCCGCCGCCTTCATGCGTTCGGCCGCATCGACATAGTCGCCGATGATGCGCTCGATGTCCCAATCCTCCATCTTCTTGGGAAAGGAACGATGCGCCGCCTCGCGCTCATGGCTGGGCGAGACGACGGGCAGCCAGTCGGCCTTGTCCCAGCGGGTGCGGCGGCCCAGGTGGGTCAGCTGGATCATCACCGCGCAGCCATGGTCGTGGCATTCGTCGGTCAGCTGCTTCATCCAGCCGACCACCTCGTCCTTCCAGGCCAGGATGTTGTTGAAGACCGGCGGGCTGTCGCGCGAGACCGAGGCCGAGCCCGCCGTCATGGTCAGCGCCACCCCGGCCTTGGCGCGCTCGACGTGATAGGCGCGGTAGCGGTCCTTGGGCATGCCGTCCTCGGGATAGGCCGGCTCGTGGCTGGTGATCATGATCCGGTTGCGGAGCGTCAGGTGCTTCAGCTGATAGGGCTGCAAAAGGGGATCGTTCGACATGGCTCTGCCTGTGAGGGGTGGGAGTCGTTGCCCCAAGAAGGCAATGAAATGTTCACTTGTGTCAATTAAAAAATCATGAGTGATCCTTTGGTATGCACTCATGGACATTTTGCTTGAGGCGAATCGTCGCGGCGGCTATGCAGAAGTCATGGAAAACCCTGTTGTTCCCGAGACCGGATGGCGCGGCTCGCGCGAGGGCTGGCTGGAAGCTGGCTACCAGGCGCTGATCGACAGCGGCGTCGACGCGGTGAAGATCCTGCCGCTGGCCCGGCAGCTGAACCTTTCGCGCACCAGCTTCTACTGGTTCTTCGCGGACCGCGAGGCGCTGCTGACCGCGCTGATCGACGGCTGGGCGGAAAAGACCACCGAGCCGATGGTCGCGGCGACCCGCGAATATGCCGAATCGCGGGCCGAAGCGATGCTGAACGTGCTCGCCTGCTTCCTGTCCGGGGCTTTCGACGCGCGGCTGGAATTCGCGGTGCGCAGCTGGGCGCTGCAGGACGCCCGCGTCGCCGCGCGCATCGAGGCCGCGGACGAGGCGCGGCTGTCGGCGCTGCGCGACATGCTGATGCACTGGGGCCTTCCCGAGCACGAGGCCGATGTCCGCGCCCGCACCATCTATCTGACGCAGATCGGCTATATCTCGATGCGGGCGCAGGAGAGGCTGGAGACGCGGCTGGCGCGCATCCCCACCTATGTCGAGATCTATACCGGCCAGGCCGCCGAGCCGCGCGAGATCGCCCGCTTCGACGCCCGCGTCAGAAGCATGGCGAAAGCCCCGTCATGAGCGGCGCCATGCCAGGCGGCATCCCCTGCATCCGGGGCAGGATCGCGACGATCCCCGGGCCGTGTCCCCTCGCCCGCCCTGCTCGACCGGACCCTGCACGACCGATGGCGCGATTCTTGCACAAAATGCCGTTATCCTTGCATCCCGCCGCCGGGCCGGCTGGAAGGATGGCACATCGGCGGCACCCGACCGCCGGCGGATCCTGCCCCGGATCCGAATTGCCCTGCAGGCGGCCGCCCTGCGTGGCCGCTTCCCGGGACGAAAGCCGGCAGGAGACCCATCCTGACCCAATCAGCCACCCGGTTTTCTGCGACGGGCCGGGCGGCGGTGATCAATGTCGCGACAGGGAAATGACATCATGAAACGATCCTATCTTTCCGCCTCTGCCCTGGCCCTGATGGCGCTGGCCGGCACCGCCTCGGCCGATTGCAGAAACCTGACCATCGCCAGCATGAACTGGCAGAGCGCCGAGCTGATGGCCAGCCTCGACCAGTTCATCCTCAACGAAGGCTATGGCTGCGACGCCGAGATCGTCGTCGGCGACACCGTGCCCAGCATCACCTCGCTGGTCGAGAAGGGCGAGCCCGAGGTCATCCCCGAGGCCTGGGTGGACCTGATGCCCGAGCTCGTGGCGTCGGGGCTCAAGGACGGCAAGATCGTCGAGCTTGCCCGCTCGCTGTCGGATGGCGGCCAGCAGGGCTGGTTCATCCCGCGCTACATGCTGGACGAACATCCTAACCTGAACAAGATCGAGGAGATCCTGGCCCATCCCGAGCTGTTCCCGGCCCCCGAGGATCCGGGCAAGGGCGCGGTCTATAACGGCCCGGCCGGCTGGGGCGGCACGGTCGTCACCACCCAGCTTGCGAAAGCCTTCGACATCGAGGGCCATGGCTTCAGCCTGGTCGATACCGGCTCGGCCGCCGGACTCGACGGCTCGATCGCCAAGGCCTACGAGCAGAAGGCGCCCTGGCTGGGCTTCTACTGGGCGCCGACCTCGCTTCTGGGCAAGTACGACATGGTGCCGGTCGATTTCGGCATGGAAAACGACATGGCGGAATGGAAGCGCTGCACCTCGGTCGCGGATTGCGCCGACCCCAAGCCGAACGCCTTCCCGGTCGACAACGTCTTCACCCTGGTCTCGAAGGAATTCGCCGACGCGGCCGATCCGGGGGTGATCGACTATCTGTCCAAGCGCAGCTGGGACAACGGCACGGTCAACAAGATGATGGCCTGGATGACCGACAACCAGGCCATCGGCGAGGAAGGCGCCCGCGAGTTCCTGCGCACCCACGAGGAGATGTGGACGCAATGGGTCTCGCCCGAGGCGGCGGAAAAGATCAAGGCCGCGCTCTGATCGCGACCCGTGCGGGCGGTTTCCGGGCCGCCCGCCCCTTTCCTCCCAGCAAAGAGAGGCGGACGGCAACGCCATGTCCTGGTTTACCTCATTCCCCCAGATCGACGACGGCCATCTTCGCGACCTCAAGCGGGTCATCGACGAGGGTTTCCGCAATTTCACCCGCAGCTACGGCGACATGATCGAGGGCTTCTTCAACCCGCTGCAGTCCTTCCTGATCTGGTCCGAGCGGCTGCTGACCAACGCGCCCTGGCCCATCATCCTGCTGATCGTCGCCGCCCTGGCCTGGGGGGCCAGCCGCAGCCTGCGCGTGGTGATCGGCAGCGTGGTGACCCTGGTGCTGATCGGCATGTTCGGCATGTGGGACGACACCATGAAGACCGTGTCGATGATCCTGGCCGCGACGCTGCTTTCGATCGCCGTCGGTCTGCCGCTGGGCATCCTTATGGCGCGCTCCGAACGTGTGCAGTCGGTGCTCAACCCGATCCTCGACGTGATGCAGACCATGCCGAGCTTCGTCTACCTGATCCCGGTGGTGATGCTGCTGGGCATAGGCCGGGTACCGGGGCTGATCGCCGTGGTGATCTATGCCCTGCCGCCGATGATCCGCCTGACCAACCTGGGCATCCGTCAGGTCGACCGCGAGGTGCTGGAAGCGGCCGACGCCTTCGGCTCCTCGGCCTGGCAGAAGCTGGTCAAGGCCGAGCTGCCGCTGGCGCTGCCCACCATCATGGCGGGCATCAACCAGACCATCATGATGGCGCTGGCCATGGTGGTGATCGCCTCGATGATCGGGGTTCAGGGACTGGGCCAGCCGGTGCTGCGCGCCATCTCGAACCAGTATTTCACCCTGGGGCTGTTCAACGGCTTCGCCATCGTCGGCATCGCCATCCTGTTCGACCGCGTCAGCCAGGCCTGGGGCAAGCGGCTGCAGAAACATCGCGAGGCCAGCCATGCCTGATCCCATCGGCATCGAGATCCGCAACCTCTACAAGATCTTCGGCCCCAATCCCGACGCCTATGTCGAGGCGGTGCGCGCCGGCATGACCAAGGCCGAGCTGCAGGCGCGCCACGGCCATGTTCTGGGCCTGCGCGACATCAACATCCAGGTGCCGGCCGGCAGCATCCAGGTCATCATGGGCCTGTCCGGCTCGGGCAAGTCGACGCTGATCCGCCACATCAACCGGCTGATCGAGCCCACGGCGGGCGAGATCGTCATCGAGGGCCAGAACGTCGTCGCCATGTCGCCCGAGGCGCTGCGCGAGTTCCGTCGCCACAAGACGGCGATGGTGTTCCAGAAATTCGCGCTGCTGCCGCATCGCACCGTTCTGGACAATGCCGCCTACGGGCTCGAGGTGCAGGGCCTCTCCGAGGCCGAGCGCTATCGCACCGCCATGCGCTGGATCGAGCGCGTCGGCCTGAAGGGCTTCGAGAAAAGCTACCCGAGCCAGCTTTCAGGCGGCATGCAGCAGCGGGTGGGGCTGGCGCGGGCCTTGGCCAATGACGCGCCGATCCTGCTGATGGACGAGGCCTATTCGGCCCTCGACCCGCTGATCCGCTACGACATGCAGACGGTGCTTCTGGACCTGCAGCAGGAGGTGAAGAAGACCATCGTCTTCATCACCCACGATCTCGACGAGGCGCTGCGCATCGGCGACCGCATCGCGCTGTTGCGCGACGGCTGCGTGATCCAGCAGGGCTCGGCCCAGGACATCGTGCTGCGTCCCGCCGACGATTACGTGGCGAATTTCGTCCAGCATGTCGACCGCGGCCGGGTGCTGAAGGTCGGCGCGGTCATGGTCAGCCCGCACGGCGCCGACAACCTGCCCCAGGCCAGCATCGCCGCGGATGCCACCATCGCCGATGCGCTGCAGCAGATGGCCGCCGGCGGGCTTCAGGCCATGCGCGTCGAGTCCCCCGATGGCAGACTGCTGGGCCTGCTGCCCTTCCGCAACGCCATCGACGCCTATACCGGCACCGGAGCCGCTGCATGAGGATCGGCATCATTGGCGCCACGGGCTGGCTGGGCTCGGCGCTTGGTGCCGGGCTTTTGTCGCGCGGCATCGCCCGGCCGGGCGATCTGGTGCTGCTGAACCGCAGCGGACCGCGGCCCGACTATCACGGCCATGCCGATATGGCCTGGGCGCGGGACGCCGCCGATCTGGTGGCGCAAAGCGACGTGGTGGTGGTTTCGGTGCGTCCCGAGGACTGGCCGGGCCTGGCGCTGCGGGCCGAGGGGCGGCTGGTCCTGTCCTTCATGGCCGGGGTCGGGGCGCCAGAGCTGGCGCGCTGCGGCGGCCGGATCGTGCGGGCGATGCCGAATGCGGCGGCCGAGATCGGCGCCTCTTATTCGCCGTTCTGGGCCGCCGAGGGCGTGGACGAGGCCAACCGCGATACGGTGCGGCGGCTGCTTTCCGCCATCGGCACCACCGACGAATTGCCGGACGAGGCGCAGATCGACCTGATGACCGCCCTGCCCGGCTCGGGCGCCGCCTATCCGGCGCTGATGGCCGTGGCAATGGCCGGGTTCATGCGGGCGCAGGGCATCTCGGAAGCCATCGCCTGGCGCTCGGCCGAGGCAGCGGTGGTCGGCGGTGCGCGGCTGCTGCAGGGCCGGATCGCCGATGCGCCGGCGCTGCTGGCCGCCTATCGCGACTATCGGGGCACCACCGCCGCCGGCATCGCGGCGGCCGAGGCGGCAGGTTTCAGCCGCGCCCTCGTCGCGGCGCTGGAAGCGGCGACCGACAAGGCCCGGCACATGACGCGGGACGCGGGGGATGCGGAATGAGCCGGCCGCCGCTTTCCGAGCTCGACGGGACGGAATACGAGGTGATCGTCATCGGCGCCGGCGCGGTCGGCTGCGCCAGCGCCCGGCAACTGGCCGGCCGCGGCTTTCGCACGCTGCTGATCGACCGCGGCGATATCGGCGCCGGCACCTCGTCGCGCTCCAGCCGCATGCTCTATTCCGGGCTCGGCTATCTCGCGGCGCGCTATCCGCTCTGGCAGATGCCTTTCCGCCCCGCCGACATGCTGCGCCGTCTGCTTTACACCCGCGAGGTCATGCGCTGCCGGGCGGAACTGGTGCACGACATGCCCGGCCATCTGACGAAGCACCGCTTCCACTACCCGTTCCGCAACGGCGACCGCTATCCGCCCTGGCTGGTCGATCTGGGCTTCCGGCTGGTCGAGGCGCTGGACGGCTGGCGGGTGCCGCTGGCCTATCGCCGCCTTCCGCCTGCGAAAGCCGCTGGCGAAAGCGCCATGGCCGCCGCCCTGGGCGGCCCGCTGCGCGGCGTGGGCGTGTTCGAGGAATACATGTATGCCTGGCCCGAGCGCATCTGCGTCGATACCGCGCTGGATGCCGAGCGGCGCGGCGCCCGCATCCGCACCTATGCCGAGGTCGTGGCCATCCGCCGCAAGGGCGAGGGCTGGCTTGTCACCCTGGACGAGCGCGCCCCCGGGATGCAGGGCCGGGCGCAGGTCCGTGCCCGCCTGGTGGTGAATGCCGCCGGCCCCTGGATCGACCGGGTGCCGGGCGGCGGCGGCGAATCCGGCAGGCGCCGGGTGATCGGCATCAAGGGCGTCAACGTCATGGTGCGTCTGCCCGAGGCGTTCCGCGGTCAGGGCCTGGAGGCGTTTTCCAGCAAGGGCGAGCCTTATTACGTCTTCCCCTGGCGGGATTTCCATTTCATCGGCCCGACCGAGACCGAGGTCACCGGCAATCCCGACGACATCCGCGTCGAGGATGCCGAGATCGCCTATATCCTGGCCGAGGCCAACAACCTGTTTCCCACTCTGCGGCTGACCCGCGCCGATGTGCTGCATTGCTGGTGCGGGGTGCGGCCGACCTCGTCGCGCGACGGCCGCACCACCAGCCTGCCGGTCGAAGTGGCCGAGGATCCCGCCCGCCCCGGCCTGCTGGCCGTCACCGGCTCGACCATCATGCTGCATCGTCACGCGGCGCGGAAGGTGGCACGCCGTGTCGAGAAGCGCCTCGGCAAGCGCGGCCCCGCCCCGACTGGGATCATCCCGGCGCCGGAAAGCCGCGACGAGGGCATCGGCCAGATGGCAGCGCGGGAACATGTGGTGCGCCTTTCGGACTTGATCCGCCGGCGTTTGCCGGACGGGCTGGGACCTGATCTGGGCCGCGACCGGGCCGAGGAATTGTCGCATATCGCCGCCGCCAGCCTTGGCTGGTCCGAGGCCCGTCGACACGAAGAATTGCAGCATTTCGAGGTGGATACGGCCCAGATATATCGTCAATTACAGAACGCCGGGCCTGACGCGATCAGCCTGGCGCGCCGGGCCCGATCCTTGCAGGCCGAGAGGATAGCTTGAAGCCGCCGGGGTCGATCACCGGCCTGTCGAACGACGCGCGAAAAATCCGCACGCCGATAGCGCCTGCCGGAGCATCACCTGCCGGTGGATAAAGAATGCCATTCAACTCGTTGTTTTAGAGCCGGTTGCACTCAGTCGACCTCATACCCTGCAGCTTTGAAGTAATTGTAGCACTCCTCGTCGGAGAAGAGGTTGCAGACCTGGCCGACCGCGGCCCAAAGCTGACCATAGGTTCGTGCGGCGGCTTTTCTGATCAGCGCCTTGAGCTTGGCGAATACCATCTCGATCGGATTGAGGTCAGGGCTGTATGGCGGCAGGAACAGGAACCAGGCGCCGACATCGCGCAAGGCTGTCGCTGCCGCCGAGCTCTTGTGGCTGGAAAGATTGTCCAGAATGACCACGTCCCCGGGCCGAAGTGTCGGGACCAACTGGGTTTTGGTGTAGAGATCGAACATCTCGGCGTTCATTGCGCCGTCAATCACCCAAGGCGCGTCTAACCGGTCATGGCGCAGGGCAGCAACGAAGGTCTGGGTGCGCCAATGCCCGAACGGCGCATGATCGACGAGGCGCTGCCCGCGGGGTGCCCAGCCGGTGGTCTTGGCCATGTTCGTCTTGACCGCAGTCTCATCGACGAACGCCAGCCGCTCCAGATGGTTGGCCATGAAGGGCTGGCGTCTCGCAATCCAGACATGACGCAGGCCAGCCACATCCTTTCGCGTCTGTTCAAGCGCCTGCAGAGTTTTTTTATGACTCAGTCCAAGACCCCGCAGAACGCGCCAGACGGTGGTGCGGTGGACGTCGATGCCATGTATTTCAGCCAGCTCGGCCACGAGTTCATCAAGCGTGATCCCGCTTTTGGCCGTGACGCGGGCCTCGAGCCAGCCGGTCACGTCCACCAGCTTGCCATATCCGCCGCCGTTGCCTTGTCGCCTCGGTGTCAAACATCCGGTCTCGCGCCGCAGCTTTACCAAATCATTGACGAACTTCGGTGACACCCGAAAGTGCCGAGCCGCCTGACGGTGCCCGTGACCTTCGTCCACGTAGCCGATGACCCGGCTACGAAGCTCTACTGGATGTGGCTTGCCCATCTGAAATCTCCATCTGCCTTAGCAGAAGAGAATCACGTCAGGCGCAGTCTGGAAACACTGAATCTCATAGTCCGCGATACGCTCTAGCCTCTGGTTTGGACAAAGTTCGAATGCCAACGCCGTGTAAGTCGCAGCCCCCAGGATGGCCTTAACCTGAGTTGCCTTTGCAAGGGGATGCAGATACGCCGATCCGACTGCCCCCGCAGCTGCGCTGCCGGCGAGGCGACCAGCGGCTTGCGCCTCGCTTGCCGCTCGGAGTGTGGCCCACGCGCAATCGCGCATGAGCTTTGTTCGTGCTCCGCCTTCTGCGAAGGACTGTCCGGCCTTCGCGCTCGTCGTCAAAGTCCTCGACATCCACCAAGCCAGCATCGATCCGCGCGCGGGCGCGGGCTGATCTGTAGCTATGGCCACCATTGAACGGACAAGCGTCAAGCGGGATCGCATGCAGTCGGCGAAGGAACGCGGCCAGAGCATCCACAACGGCAATGCGAGCATCAGGATGCGCTTCCCATCGCTTGATAAGCGGTTTCTCCCGAGATTGCCGTCGTCAGCAGCCATGCTTCGTCGGGCTCCCGAATAAAGTGCACAATGGAGGGAGCGGGGACGTGGTCGGCAAGCCAGTGCAATCTGACCATTTCGTCAGTCACAGCATCGGCGCCTGCGCCCATTCCATGTTTCAAATACAGATCCTGGGCGGTCGCGCTGTTCTGGAGACGGTAAACAGAACTGCCCGATGCTCCAACGGTGTCGCGGCGTCATTCATATCCTGCGAGCGCGGGAGACAGATGTTCCCGGTAGGCCGCAAGGTCGATTTCAAGATCACTCAACTGTATCGTTCCTTTTTAGGATCGCGCGTCAACTTAGGGGCATAAGGCCCTCTACAAGTCAGGCAGCGTTCCGTAGCTATTGTTGTACTTCCTGCCCGGGATGGGGAATGTGAATTTGAGAGCCGTCCACACGTCGTCGACGCTGAGGGCCGTGCTCTCCACCATGCCGTGCTGATATCCGATCCGGATCACTTCGCGAATGTTCAGGTCCGTGCCGTTCCTGTTACCCTTCGGCCAGGATACCCAGAGCCGCCCTTTGGGCGCGACATGGGTTTTGAGGACAGGAAACTGCTCGTTCAGGTCCGATGCCGTCAGAACGAAGAGATGGACGTGATCAAACCTCCCGTCCAGGGAGGCTGGGACATCCAGTTCCGGCAACTTCATTGCGGCGTGCACATCAGCCGGCGCGCCGATGAAATAGGCTCGGGAACCCGCTTTCAGTCCCATTTTCTCCGCAACTGTACGCACCGGCGACCTCTTAACGCAGCTGGCTTCTGCACCGCATTCAGGACGCCGAAAATCCATCGTGGAAGGCAACGCTTCCAGATACTTCGGAACCGTCGAGAGACAGTTTCATAAAGTATTCCGGAGGAACCCCCTCGTATCGCACGGCGGGGTTTTGCTCGAACCCAAATCGCCGATAATAGGCGGGGTCGCCAAGGACGACGCAGCCGCTGGCCCCAGCAGCTTTCAACTGATCCAGACCCGCCCGGATCAGCATTCCGCCAATGCCGTTCCCCTGAAACTCGGGCCTGACGGAAACGGGGCCGAGACCGAACCAGCCAATCTCGGTGCCATTGATCGTGACCGGCGAGAAAGCGATATGTCCGACTATGTCGCCTTCGGCTGTCGCGACAAGGGAAATGGTGAGAGCATTGCTTGCCCGCAGGGCGTCGATGATCGCTCCTTCGGTCCCGGAGCTGTGTTCGGCGCCCTTGAACGCGGCCTCCGTCACCTGGCGGATATCCCGCGTATCTCCCGGATGTTCAGGCCGAATCTGGCACTTCATTGCTTCTGTTCCTTTGAAGGCTCTTTCGGCTTGGCGACCCAGCCGAAATAGGTAAGGTAAAGGCCGATCACGGTGAGCAACGCGAACCCGCCTCTCATGATACTCGAATGCGGGGTGGAGGCCGCAACGCCCTGCTCAATCAGCTCTGGCACCGCCATGAGCATGGCTCCGCGAATTGCCAGAAACCACCCGAAGAGCGAGACCAGGATGGCTGCGAGGCCGCGCCAATGCTGGTGAAATGCGATGATCGCAAGGCCGCTTCCAAGTAAGATGCCGCCCGACATCCACACCATGGCGTCGTTTTCGAAGTGCGATGGCACGGGTGCGGAGATCATATTCGTTCCTGTCAAGCATCTTACCTCTCAGAACGGCAGTATATCGCCCCTACACCAATCGCTGCCCGTCGTCACAGCACGAGAGGGAAAATCATGGAAGCGCTTAGGATCTTTGTATTTTTGATCGAGCATTGACAGCGGCGTGCTGTCCACAGATTACCTTTGTCGATCCTTCGGGGGCGAAGATCAGGACGGGTTCGTTATTGACCAAAGCTACTGCTCCCAAATCGAACACGCTCCGGATTCCGGCTCCAACGGCGCGCGTCCACCGCCAGCTTTCGCTGCCGCAGCTATGGCGACTTCATCAGCATCAAGCACGACATCGGGATCGAGAAGTGCCATCAACCCTTTGAAGTCCCCGTTGCGTGACGCGGCGACGAAGGCGGTAACGATTTCTCGGCGCCGGGCCCGCTAGCGCCGATCTCGGTTGGAGCCCCTGTGAGACGCCGCCGGGCCCGACTTGCGAGCTGACGGGTTGCTGCCGGTGACCGTCCGATTATCGGGGCAATGTGATCGAACTGCACCGCGAACAGGTCGTGAAGGACGAGGCAAAGCCGTGCGACGATCGTCGTGAGCCAATTGCGCAGGCTATGGACTTCCGAAACATCCGAATGCGCTATCCGCAGCCAGGCGTCTTGCACAGCATCATCCGCCTGGCCGTCCGAGCCGAGGATACGACGGGCAACAAATCGCAGGTAGTCGCGATGCTGCTCGAAATGCCGCACGAGGTCATTTTCGTCGCTCATATGCCCCTTACCGTCTGGTGTCCTCATGAAGATGACGCCTGGCCTTCGACAGATGTGACAGCCTGTCGAAAAAAGGTCCGGCGACGAGCCTGACCCTGCGTCCCGGCCATTGGTCACATCCGCCTCGCCGGCACCGTCACCCCTAGGACGGAATGGATCCGTGCCAAGGACAGGAGCGACCAATGAAAGTACGCATGGAAAACCCGACAGCCCACCTGACGGGTCCGGTGAACGCGATGAAAGCGATTCAGCAACTGGTGGGCCATCCACACAGCGCCGGTGTTGATGCCGGGGTCATTCACCTTACGCATCTGCGGGTAAGCCAGATCAATGGCGCAGTTTTGCGTTCACAGCGCGGCCAGGCATGGCCAGCAGTCCGGGATCGGCGAAGAACGGCTATTTGCGGTTGCAGCCTGGCGGGACGCCCCCTTTTTCTCTGACGCAGAACGGGCCGCGTTGGGCCTGGCGGAGGCCATGACCCGAATTGCCGACCGGGAGGCCCTGGTTTCAGACGGGATCTAGGCTGAGGTTCATGTGCATTTTGGAGAGCGGGAGGCTGCCGCTCTGGTGCTTCGGATTTCCACCATCAATCTGTTCAACCGCTTCAATGTCGCGACTCGGCAGATTGCGGGTTCGGCGGCGTGGTAGGATGCGCCTGATTCCGCCGGCTCCACGTCGCTGAGCCGAAAATGACAGCCGTTGGATGCCGTTATTTCGGCAGCCAACGGTATGCTGGGCTTGCCTGGAAAGCTATGCTTCATCCTGCGTTGCTTGAACCAGGAATTCAATGAAGGCGCGGACCTTGGGCAGAAGGTAGCGGCGCGACGGATAAACGGCGTAGATGGCGGTCTGCACCGGCGTCCAATCGTCCATGGCGGTGGCCAGACGGCCGGTGGCAATATCGTCCACGACATACTGCCGAGGAATGAGGCTCAACCCAAAACCCGCCAGCAGGGCATCGCGAACGGCAAGCCCGCTTGTCACCTTGTACCGACCGTTGATCGGCACCCGCTCCATCTCCCCGCCTTTGGCGAACTCCCATTCATGCGCATGGTCCGACAGAGTGAACCGGATGCAGTCATGTGCTTTCAAATCCTGCGGCACAAGCGGCTTGCCGTGGCGCTCGAAGTAATCGGGCGATGCGCAGACGACGTGATGGAGTGTCATGAGTTTCCTGGCGACAAGGCTGGAATCCTCAAGACGATCGCTGCCGCGAATGGCCAGATCGAACCCCTCCTTCACGACATCGACACGCCGATCGTCGAGTTGAAGATCCAGAACGAGATCGGGGTATTCCCTCAGGAAGCCTATGATCCCTGCCGAGAGCCGAGTGAGAGTGAACGTCAGCGGTGCGCTGACGCGAAGCAATCCGCTGGGCTTGCGCTGCAGCGGCCCAAGCGATTGGTCAGCTTCGGCGAGGTCGTCGAGAATACGCGCGACCTGCTCGAAATACCGCTGACCGGCCTCGGTTAGGCTCATGCTGCGCGTGGTGCGGTTGATGAGCCTGACCTTCAGGTGTTCTTCCAGCTCCCTGACATTCTTGCTGACGGCCGCCGGGGACAAGCCCATGCGACGGGCGGCCTCGGCGAAGGAAGCATGTTCCACGACGGCACGGAACACGTGCAGGGCAACCATGTGATCCATTATTATGCACCATAAGTGTACAGTATCTAAACTGGATAGCAGATTATCAACTTTTCAGAAACATCCTAACGAAGGCGTAAGGAAATCGGCTGCAGAAAGGACCGATATGAACGACGCCGTCATCGCCGCCATCACCCGCCGCGTTTCCGCTGGTCGCTTCGCCCCGGACGGCAACGTCTCCGACAGGCAGATCCACGACCTTGCGGAACTCGCGACCCGCGCGCCTACCGCCTACAACCTGCAGAACTGGCGGATGATCGCGGTCCGGTCGGCCGCGGCGAAAGCACGGCTGAAGGCGGTGGCGTTCGGTCAGGCCAAGATTGAGGAATCCGCCGTAACCTTCATCATCTGTGGGCAGGCCCCGTCGCATCGGGAACTTGGCGAGCGTTTGCTGCCTGCCGTCGAAGCCGGTTTCCTGCCGTCATCCGTCGTCGAAAACTGGATCACGGCGGTCAAACAATCCGATGACGGCAATGCCACGATGCAGCGCGATGAAGCGATCCGCTCGGCGACACTTGGCGCGGCCTTTCTGATCTTTGCGGCTGAAGCATACGGCCTCGCCTCATGCCCCATGGGAGGATTCGACGCCGAACGGTTGGCGCGCGCCTTCATGCTCGAGCAAGGGGAGAGCCCGGTGCTCTTGGTCGCCATCGGACACGGCGCCCGAGAGAACTGGCCCCAGAAACCGCGCATGCCCGTCGCGCGCTTCGTCACCACTGTTTAGGCCTATGGCCAAGGGTCCAGCCATGACAAAGACTTCGGATGTTGTCCTGACCGCGACTGCGCCGGCCGTGTGGGGCAGTACCTACATCGTGGCGACAGAACTGCTGCCAGACATGTCTCCGCTGGCAGTCGCTGCGATCCGCGCATTGCCTGCAGGGGTGCTGCTTCTTCTTGTCGTGCGGCAATTGCCAGCCGGAATCTGGCTTTTGCGTTCATTCGTCCTTGGCGCGCTCAACTTTTCAATCTTCTGGGCTCTGCTCTTTGTGGCAGCCTATCGCTTGCCTGGGGGAATCGCCGCGACAGTCGGGGCGGTTCAGCCGCTGATCGTGATCTTCGTCGCCGCCGCCATATTGGGCACGCGGATAAGGCCTCTCGCGATAACAGCGGCCGTCGCCGGCATTGCCGGCGTCGCACTCCTTGTACTGCGCAGCGAAGCGGCTCTCGACCCGATGGGAATTGCCGCGGCGGTCGCCGGTGCCTTCTCCATGGCTTTCGGAACCGTCCTCACGCGCAAATGGCAACCGCCGGTCTCGGCGCTGACACTCACCGCATGGCAGCTTTCCGCGGGCGGCTTGTTGCTGATGCCGGTGGTGCTGCTGGCGGCCCCGCCGATGCCGGCTTTCACGATGGCCAATGCGATTGGAAGCGCCTATCTCGTGGTCTTCACCGCGCTCACCTACGTCCTGTGGTTTCGCGGCGTTGCGAGGCTCGACACGACCGCGGTGTCGTCTCTGGGCTTCCTGAGCCCGCTTACCGCCATACTGCTCGGCTGGGCGGTTCTTGGCCAGGCCTTGTCCTCGCTGCAATTCATCGGCGCGGTGATCGTGGTGGTCAGCATATGGATAAGTCAACGAAGCGCGCGCCGGTCTTTGGCAAAGACCAGCTCGGGCAGCAGATCGCCCAAGCTCGCTGATTGACATGGCGAATCGGCAAGTGATCGGGTGCTGGGCGGGTCCGACGCCGCAATCGCAACAAAATGTGCCGCACAAATTGACAAAACCCGCCCGATGCCGCCCGATAGGGTCATCGCAGCGAACGGGTTTTGGGAACGGGATGCGGCGCCTTGGCGCTGGCGTCTCCGCAACCGGACCGTCCGTCGCTGCCCCAAGTGATAGAAACCAAGGAATTCGCCATGAGTTGCGCCTGCGGACATAACCACAATCACGCCCCCCCGATCGCCCGGGGCGGCGAAAAGATCCGGCTGGAACAGCCGCTGGTCTCGCTTTCCGGCCGGTTGATCTGCAAGGACGCCGCGCAGATGCTTCTGGCCCTGGACCTGCTGACCGAACATGTCGAGCTGAGCCGGGCCGAACCCGGCAATCTGCGCTTCGACCTTGCCCAGGCCGACGATCCGCTGGTCTGGAAGTTGAACGAGCTTTATGCCGACGATACCGCGTTTCAGGCGCATCGCGACCGGCTGCGCGACAGCCGCTGGGGGCGGGAAAGCCACGGCATCGAACGCGACTTCACCCGCGCCGAGCCCGCGCCCCGCATTCGCGCCGAGGGGTCACATGACCGCGCCGCCATCGCCGCGCTGCTGACCCGCGCCTTCGACAGCGAGACCGAAGCGCGCCTGGTCGAGGCGCTGCGGGCCGAGGACAGCCTTGCCCTGTCGCTGGTCGCCGAGGCGGAAGGCACCGTCATCGGCCATGTCGCCCTGTCGCCGCTTCAGGCCGAAACGCCGGCCTTGGCGCTGGCGCCGCTGGCCGTGCATCCCGCCGTGCAATCGCGCGGCATCGGCGAGGCGCTGGTCCGGGCCGCGCTTGCCGCATTCGACGACCATGCCATCGTCGTCCTGGGCGATCCGGGCTATTACGGCCGCTTCGGCTTCACGCCGGCCGAACTGGATTCGCCCTATGCCGGGCCGCATCTGATGGCGCTGGGGCCGCAGCTGCCCGCCGGCAGCCGCATCGCCCATGCCCCGGCCTTCGCCGCGCTTTAATCCGCGGCCCCCGGCGGCGGCGTGGCCGTCGCCCGCGTCAGCCGCAGCCGCACGCGCTTGATGCGGCGCGGATCGGCGTCGACGATTTCGAACTCGGCGCCGCTTTCATGCGGGATCACCTCGCCGCGCACCGGCACCCGGCCGGTCAGCATGAAGATCAGCCCGCCCAGCGTGTCGATCTCGTCTTCCTCCTCGTCCGAGGCAAGGCGCAGGCCGGTCTCGGCCTCGACATCCTCCAGCGGGGCGCGGGCCTGGATCAACCATTGGCCGGGCTTTTCGGCGATGCAGAGCCCGCCCTCGATCTCGTCATGCTCGTCCTCGATCTCACCGATGACCTGCTCGATCAGGTCTTCGATGGTCACCAGCCCGTCCACGCCGCCATATTCGTCGATCACCAGCGCCATATGGGTGCGTTTCTGCTGCATCTGCTGCAGCAGCACGCCGATGGGCATCGAGGGCGGGACGTAAAGCAGCGGCCGCAGCATCGGGCGCAGCGCGAACTTCACCGGAACCTGGGCGCCGAAGCCATATTTCAGCGCCAGATCCTTCAGATGGATCAGCCCCAACGGACTGTCCAGCGTGCCACGGAACACCGGGATGCGGGAAAAGCCATGCTCGCGGAACATCTCGACCAGTTCGGGCAGGGTGGCGTTCACCGGGGCTGCGGCGATTTCGGCCTTGGGGATGGCCACGTCATCGACCCGCATCCGGCGCAGATTGACCATGCCCGGAACCCCGGCCGGCGCCATGGCCGGGGCCTTTTCCTGGCGCTCGGCGGCGGTATCGGCCTCGTCCCCGGCGGCAAAGGCGCCCAGGATGCGCCCGAGAAAGCCGCGCGATTGCGGCAGGTCACGCCCGTCCCCGCCTATGCCATCCGCCCATGAGGCGGGGTCGGCGGAAACCGGCGTGTCGGGACTTCGGTCGTTACTCATGTCTCATGTTCCAGATAGGGGTCGGGGATGCCCAGCTTGCCAAGGATCGAACGCTCGGCATCCTCCATGGTTTCTGCGTCCTGGTCGTCTATATGGTCATAGCCTGCCAGATGCAGAATGGCATGGACCAGAAGATGCGTGGCGTGATCGGCAAAGGGCTTGCCCTGCGCCTCGGCCTCGCGCTGGCAGGTGTCGTAGGAGATGGCGATGTCGCCCAGTTCCTCGATGCCCGGCAGGTCGGGACGCGTGCCCGGCGGCCGGGGGTCGAATTCCACCGCCGGCCAGCTTAGCACGTTGGTCGGCTTGGGCTTGCCGCGGAACTCGGCGTTCAGTGTCGCGATCCGATCATCGTCGCAGCCCATGACCACCACCTGGAACTCGCCCAGGTCCAGCCATTCGCCCACGGCGCGGGCGGCGCGCTCGGCCATGGCGGGCAGGCCCGCATCCTCCCAGCGGTCATCCTCCAGCACGATATCGACGATCTCCAGCGCCTCCTCGGCGGCGCCCCGGCTGTCAGGCATCGCCCGGCCCCCCGCTTGCCAGCCGCGGCTCGCGGCGCGGGATACGCTGGCCGCGCTCGTCGAAGACTTCGCCGCGCGCCAGCGCCGCTTCGGCCTCGGAATCGTAAGCCTCGATGATGCGGGCGACCAGATGGTGGCGCACCACGTCCTTGGCGGTGAAGTAGCTGAAGCTGATGCCCTTGATGTCCTTGAGGATCTTCTCGGCGTCGGTCAGGCCGGAATGCACGCCGCGCGGCAGGTCGATCTGGGTGCGGTCGCCGGTGATGACCATGCGCGAGCCTTCGCCCAGACGGGTCAGGAACATCTTCATCTGCATGGTGGTGGCGTTCTGCGCCTCGTCCAGCACCACGAAGGCATTGGCCAGGGTGCGGCCGCGCATGAAGGCCAGAGGCGCGATCTCGATGCGCTTTTCCTCCATCAGCTTCTGCATCTGCTTGCTGGGCAGGAAGTCGTTCAGCGCGTCGTAGAGCGGCTGCATGTAAGGATCGACCTTCTCCTTCATGTCGCCGGGCAGGAAGCCCAGCCGCTCGCCGGCCTCGACGGCCGGGCGCGACAGGATGATCTTGTCGACATGGCCGCCGATCAGCATGGTGACGCCCACCGCCACCGCCAGATAGGTCTTGCCGGTGCCGGCCGGGCCGATGCCGAAGGCCAGTTCGTTGGCGAACAGCGCCCGGACATAATCCTTTTGCGCCTCGGTGCGCGGCTCGACGGTCTTCTTGCGGGTGCGCAGCTCGATCGGGCCGGTCTGGAACATTTCCAGCTGCTCGGCCGGGCTGGGGCCGTCGGCCACCGTCTCGGCGCCCATGCGCAGCGCCGCCTCGACCTCGGCCATCTCGACCGGGCGGCCCTGTTCCAGCCTGGCGTAAAGCGCACGCAGCACCTGCGCCGCCTCGGCCTGGGCATCGACCGGGCCGACGACCGACAACAGGTTGCCGCGTCGCAGGATATGCACCTTCAGCGCCTCCTCGATCCGGGCGAGGTGACGGTCATGCGGGCCGCAAAGGTCGATCAGCAGCCTGTTGTCATGGAATTCCAGCAGGGTTTCGCCGGGGGTCGCGGTCTCGGGGGGCGTGGGGGTCAGACCCAAATTTCACTCCGGGTTCGGATTTTCGGTAACCCATGGTTGCAACTGCGCGGGATTCGCACAAGGGGGGCAGACCGGCTGTTGCGGTTTTGCCAAGCTGTCGGCGGAAAAACGGCCGTCATGCGCCGGGCCCGCGCGCCATGGGCCGGGCGCGGCCGGCGATAAAATCGCGCAGATAGTCGTCCTCGGCCGCGTCCATCCCGGCCACCGGCCCCTGCCAGCGCAGCCGCCCGCGATCCAGCAGCGCCACCCGGTCGGCGATGGCGCGCACCGATGACATGTCATGGGTGATGGTGATGGCGGTGGCGCCGGTCTCGTCCACGATGCCGCGGATCAGCGCGTTGATCGCCGCGGCGCGGATCGGGTCCAGCCCGGTCGTCGGCTCGTCGAAGAAGATCACCCGCGGGTCGGCGGCGATGGCGCGGGCCAGGCCGGCGCGCTTGCGCATCCCGCCCGAGAGTTCCGCCGGGTAAAGATCCGCCACCTCGGGGCCAAGGCCGACGCGGGCCAGCTTTTCGACGGCGATGGCGCGGGCGCGGGTCTTCGGCATCGACCGCAGCAGGCGAAAGGCGACATTGCGCCAGATCGGCAGGCTGTCGAACAGCGCCGCGTTCTGGAACAGCATGCCGAAATGATCCATGAAGGCGCGCCGCTGCCCGGCCAGCGGCCGGCCCTGCCACAGGATCGTGCCGGCATCCGGCGTCTCGAGCCCTAGGATGCAGCGCAAAAGCACCGACTTGCCGGTGCCCGAGCCGCCGATCACCACCAAGCTCTCGCCCTCGGCCAGGTCCAGGTCGACCCCATCGAGCACCGGCTTGGCGCCGAAACTCTTGGACAGGCCGCGCACCGCCAGCATCAGAAGAACAGCCCGGTCAGGGCGAAATTGGCGGCCAGGATGCCGACCGAGGCCGCGACCACGGCATTGGTCGTCGCCCGCCCCACCCCGGCCGCGCCGCCGCCGGCGGTCATGCCGAACCAGCAGCCCGACAGCGCCACGATCAGGCCGAAGACCGTGCCCTTGAGCAGGCCCGAGACCACGTCCCAGCTTTCCAGATAGGCCCAGGAATTCGACAGATAGGTGGCCGAATTGAATCCCAGCGCCTGCACGCCGATCAGCCAGCCGCCCATGATGCCGATCACGTCGCCCACGCCCACCAGCACCGGCAGGCACAGGATCGCCGCCCAAAGCCGGGGCGAGACCAGCCAACCGACCGGATCGGTCGAAAGCGTCACCAGGGCGTCGATCTGCTCGGTCACGCGCATGGTGCCAAGCTCGGCTGCGATGGCCGAGGCGACGCGGGCGGCGACCATCAGCCCGCCCAGCACCGGGCCAAGCTCGCGCGCCATGCCGATGGCGACGATGGCCGGCACCACGTCGCCGGCCTGGAAGCGCTGGCCGCCGGAATGGATCTGCAAGGCCAGCGCCGCCCCGGTGAACAGCGCCGTCAGCCCCACCACCGGCAAGGACAGCCAGCCGATATGCAGGATCTGCCGCGCCAGTTCCGAAGGGTGCTGACCCAGCCGCGCCAGGCCACGGCCGGCGAACAGCGTCACCCGCCCGGTCGCGCGGGTCAGGCCGATGGCCGCCCGCCCGATCAGCCGGACCGGGTTCACAGCCAGCGACGCTCGTAGCGCCGGCCCAGCGAGGTCAGGATCTCGTAGCCGATGGTGCCGGCCAGCGCCGCCAGGTCGTCGACCCCCTGCCGGGCGTTCAGGATCTCCAGCGCCGGGGGAACGTCGGGCAGATCGGTCACATCCACGGTGATCAGGTCCATCGAGATGCGGCCGATCACCGGGCAGGCCCGTCCGCCCGCCCAGAGGCGCAGCCGGCCCTCGCGCGCCAGCGCCCGCGCCAGACCGTCGGCATAGCCCGCCGCCACGGTGGCGACGCGGGCCGGGCGCCCGGCGGTCCAGCTGTAGCCGTAGCCCACGGATTCGCCGGGCTTCACCTCGCGCGTCTGGATCACCGGCAGCGACAGCGTCACCACCGGCTGGGCCTCGGCGAAGGGCTCGCCGCCGTAAAGGCCGATGCCGGGGCGCACCAGATCGAAATGATAATCCGGCCCCAGCAGGATGCCGCCGGTCGCCGCCAGCGAGCGCGACGCGGTCACGCCCTCGGTCATCGCCCGGAAGGCGGCAAGCTGCTGGGCATTGGCCGGATGGTCCGGCTCGTCGGCGCAGGCCAGATGCGACATGACCAGCTGCGGCCCGGCGGCCAGCGCCTCGGCCCGCACGGCGGCCCATTCGCCGGGCTCGAAGCCCAGCCGGTTCATGCCGCTGTCCAGCTGGATGCCGAACGGCCCGCGCGGCCGCAGCGCCCGGTCGCGGAAGAATTGCTGGGGACTGTTCAACAGCGGAATCAGCCCGGCCAGATCCTCGCCCTCCATATGGCCCGACAGCACGAAGACGCGCGCGTCCTCGGGCAGCAGCGGCCGGATCGCCCGCCCCTCGGCCGCCAGGGCGACGAAGAAATCCCGCGCCCCCGCCTCGTAGAGCGCGGGCGCGACGCGCGACGCGCCCAGACCATAGGCATCGGCCTTGACGACCGCCGCCGCCCGCACGCCGGGGGCCTTGGCCGCAAGCGCCTTCCAATTGGCCGCGATGGCCGGAATATCGATGACGAGTCCCATGCCAGCGGCATGGCCCCTGCCCATCCCGTCGTCAAGATGCCGGGGCGAAGAATCTGCCCCAGGGCCGCGCGCCGGCCGGAAAGCTTGGTCTTTCCTTCGCGGTGCGGCACCGTTAGCCTCGCTACCAAAGACGGCATTCGACCAAGGGGCATGACATGAAACTCGGCTTGATCTTTGCGGGCAGCCTCTTGCTGCTGGCCGCCTGCGGCGTCCGCGACGAATACGGCGAAATCATCGCCCGCTCGACCCCGCCCAGCGCGGCGCTGCGGGCCGAACTGGCCGCTGGCGCCGCCCGGCTGGCCTATGACCCGGCCTCGATCCGCAATGCCGAGATCTCGAACGTGGCAAGCTTCGGCGACGGCGTGCAGGGGGTCTGCGTCCGGGCGGACAGCAAGAACGTCTCGGGCATCTATACCGGCGTGCACAATATCGGCATCCCGCTGCGCGACGGCAAGCCGGCCGGCGGGACGCTGGATCATCCGATCTGCAACCGCAGCGACGTGCCCTGGCACAAGTTCCCGGAACTGGAGCGGCTGGGCGCGAAATAGCCCCCGGCCCATCCCCGCAACCGCCCCTTGGGGCGGGGGGTCAGGCCACCAGCTCGCCCGCCAGCGAATTCGGGGCGCTGTGGGTGATGCGCACCCGGACCAGATCGCCGACCGCGGCCTGCGGCGCCTCGACGAAGACCGCGTGCAGATAGTCCGACTTGCCCACCATCTGGCCGGGCAGCCGGCCGGGCTTCTCGAACAGCACGCCCAGCTCGCGCCCGACCATGCCCTGCTGCGCCGCCTTCTGCTGGCTGGTCAGCAGCGCCTGCAGCTCGTGCAGGCGGGCATCGGCGGTGTCGCCGTCGATCTCGGGCCGCTCATAGGCCGGGGTGCCGGGGCGCGGCGAATACTTGAAGCTGAAGGCGGTGCCGAAATTCACCGCCCGCACCAGCGACAAGGTGTCGCGGTGGTCCTGCTCGGTCTCGCCGGGGAAGCCGACGATGAAATCGCTGGTCAGCATGATGTCGGGCCGCGCCTCGCGGATGCGGTCGATCAGCCGCAGATACTGGTCCACCGTATGCTTGCGGTTCATCGCCTTGAGGATGCGGTCGCTGCCCGACTGCACCGGCAGGTGCAGATAGGGCATCAGCTTCGGCTCGTCGCGATGCGCCGCGATCAGGTCGCCCGACATGTCGTTCGGGTGGCTGGTGGTATAGCGGATGCGGTCCAGCCCGTCGATTTCCGCAATCGCCCGGATCAGCCGGCCGAAGCCCCATTCGGCCCCTTCGGGCCCCTCGCCGTGCCAGCCATTGACGTTCTGGCCCAGCAGCGTGATCTCGCGCACGCCGCGGGCGACGAGGTCGCGCGCCTCGGAGAGGATGCGCGACACCGGGCGCGAGACTTCGGCCCCGCGCGTATAGGGCACCACGCAGAAGGCGCAGAACTTGTCGCAGCCCTCCTGCACGGTCAGGAAAGCGGCGGGGGCGCGGCGGGTGGCGGCGGGTTTCGGCAGGTGCTCGAACTTGTCCTCGGCCGGGAATTCGGTATCGACGCCGCCGCCCGCCCGGGCCATGGCCGGCAGGCGGTGATAAGCCTGCGGGCCGACCACCAGATCAACGATGGGCATGCGGCGCTGGATCTCGGCGCCCTCGGCCTGGGCCACGCAGCCGGCGACGCCGATCTTCAGGTCCGGCCGCTCGGCCTTCAAGGGCTTCAGCCGGCCGAGGTCGGAATACAGCTTCTCGGCCGCCTTTTCGCGAATATGGCAGGTGTTCAGCAGCACCATGTCCGCCTCGGCCTGGTTCTCGGTCAGGACATAGCCCTCGGCGCCCATGGCCTCGGCCATGCGCTGGCTGTCATAGACGTTCATCTGGCAGCCATAGGTCTTGATGAAAAGCTTCTTCGCCGCCGGGGTATTGGCTTGGTCCGTCATGCCGTGCTGTCCTTGGAGTTGCGGCGCTGATACAGCAAGACAGGGGCTTTGGAAAGCGGGGCGCAAGGAATGACCGACCTGACCGAACTGCCGAATATCGGCCCCGCCATCGCCCGGGCGCTGGTCGCGGCCGGGGTCGCGGATGCGCGGGCGCTGCGGGCCATGGGCGCGCACGCGGCCTATCGCGCCCTGTTGCTGGCCGGGGAACGACCGCATTTCATCGGCTATTACGTCTTGCACATGGCGCTGCAGGGCCGGCCCTGGAACGATTGCCGGGGCGAGGAAAAGGCCCGGCTGCGCCGGGATTTCGACGCGCTGCTGGCCGAGATGCGCCGCACCGGCCCCGCCGCCATCGAGGCCGCCCTGCGCGAGATCGGCCTGGTTGCGCCTCAGCCTCAGCCCGCCTCGCGCAGCTGACGCGCCAGGAACCGGCCGGCGCGGCGCCACGCCTCATCATTGTCGCCGCGGAAGTTCAGTTCCTTGTGCAGGATCAGCCTCTCGTCCTTCAGGTCCACCAGCGAGGCGAAGATCTGCAGGATCAGCGTGCTGGATTTCTGCACCACCACGAACAGCCCGCGATCGCCGCCCTGGTCGCGCAGCAGCGTGACCAGGCAATCCGCGGTCTCGCGCGGGCATGCCGCGGCCACCTCGCCGGGGGCGACCGGCGTGCCCGCCATCTCCTCGGCCAGCACCGAGGCCAGCAGCGCCTGCCGGCGGTCGTGATCCGCGCTTTGGTCCCGGGCCTCGTGCGAGGTGTCGAGCAATTTCAACGGCGCGATCATCAGCCCCTCGGCCAGCGTCGGCAGCGGCGCAAGCAGCGACAGGGCCAGAAGCGGCTTGCGCATGGCATCCTCCTTGGCGGGGTTCGTCCCGACCATATTGCGCCCCGTCCCCGGATGCGGCAACCGGGCGGAAGGTCTGGACCCCTTCCCCCGCGGCGCCGGGCCCCATTGAACGGGCCGGGGTGGCCGGCTAGCCTCGACCGCAAGGATGATCATGGAGGCGGCAATGAACCAACCGCAAAGCTGGGAAGCCCGGGCCGAGGAATATTCGCTCTACGGCTTCACCGACATGCCCTCGGTGCACCAGCGGGGCACGGTCGTGGTGACGCATGGCGAGGGGCCCTATGTCTTCGACGTGCATGGCAGGCGCTACCTGGACGCCAATTCCGGCCTGTGGAACATGGTGGCGGGCTTCGACCATCGCGGGCTGATCGAGGCCGCCAAGGCGCAATACGAGCGTTTCCCCGGCTATCATGCTTTTTTCGGCCGCATGTCCGACCAGACGGTGATGCTGTCGGAAAAGCTGGTCGAGGTCTCGCCCTTCGCCTCGGGCAAGGTGTTCTACACCAATTCCGGCTCCGAGGCGAACGACACCATGGTCAAGATGCTGTGGTTCCTGCACCGGGCCGAAGGCAAGCCGCAGCGCCGCAAGATCCTGACGCGCTGGAACGCCTATCACGGCGTCACCGCCGTCTCGGCCAGCATGACGGGCAAGCCCTATAACGAGGTGTTCGGCCTGCCGCTGCCCGGCTTCATCCACCTGACCTGCCCGCATTACTGGCGCTTTGGCGAAGCGGGCGAGACCGAGGCGCAGTTCGTCGCCCGCCTGGCGCGCGAGCTCGAGGACACCATCGCCCGCGAGGGCGCCGACACCATCGCCGGGTTCTTCGCCGAGCCGGTGATGGGCGCCGGCGGCGTCATTCCCCCGGCGCGCGGCTATTTCCAGGCCATCCAGCCGATCCTGAGAAAACACGGCATCCCGCTGATCTCGGACGAGGTGATCTGCGGCTTCGGACGCACCGGCCAGACCTGGGGCTGCGAGACCTATGACTTCATCCCCGATGCGATCATTTCCTCGAAGAACCTGACGGCGGGCTTCTTCCCGATGGGCGCGGTGATCCTTGGCCCCGACCTGGCCGGCCGCGTCGAAGCCGCCGTCGAGGCCATCGAGGAATTCCCGCACGGCTTCACCGCCTCGGGCCATCCGGTCGGCTGCGCCATCGCGCTGAAGGCCATCGACGTGGTGATGAACGAAGGGCTGGCCGAGAACGTCAACCGCCTCGCCCCGCGTTTCGAGGAGAACCTGCGCCGCCTGGCCGAAAAGCCGAATATCGGCGAGTATCGCGGCGTCGGCTTCATGTGGGCGCTGGAGGCGGTTCGGGACAAGCCCACCAAGACCCCCTTCGACGCGACGCTGTCGGTCAGCGAGCGCATCGCCAACACCTGCACCGACCTGGGGCTGATCTGCCGGCCTCTGGGCCAATCGGTGGTGCTGTGCCCGCCCTTCATCCTGACCGAGGCGCAGATGGACGAGATGTTCGGAAAGCTGGAACAGGCACTCGACAAGGTCTTCGCCGAGGTCGCCTGACCGGCATGAAAAGCGCCCCCGCAAAGCTCGGGGGCGCCGTCCGCCAAGCGGAGCGTTGAAGCGGGCGTTACTGGGGCAGCTGCGCCGCAGCCTGCTCGACCGCCGCGGCGATCTGGGTGCAGAGCGCGGCCACTTCGGCGCCCTGCGCCTTGGCTGCGTCGGCCAGCGATTGCTCGACGCCCATGGCGCTGACCGTGCCGGTCTTGCCCTTCTCATAGGCGGCCTCGACCGCTGCGGCGTCCTGGGCGGCCGGCAGCATGGCCATGATCTTGCCCTGGGTCTCGGCCGCCTTGCCGTCGATATGCCCCTCGGCCTGGCAATATTCCAGCACGCCCAGCTGGTTCTTCGCCGCCGCGACCGCCATATCGGGGTTCGGCGCGGTCTGCGCCAGCGCCGCGCCGCCAAGCAGCGCCAGCGTCAGGGTCGGGACAAGAATGCGTCTCATAAGGATCTCCTGAAAATCGGCCGGCGGCTTGCCGGTGCGCCATTGGCATGCATCGGCGCGGCGCCCGCAATGCGCAGCTTTACCGATAGGAGCCATCCCGCCGATCCCGGAGCCGGCGCGCTACCACGGATCGCCGCCGCCCAGCACCGCGCGGGCCATCTGCACCCGCTCGGGGCGCAACCCCGCAGCCTGGGCGAAATCCAGCACGCGCTGGTCCTGCTCCAGCAGAAAGTCCAGCACGAAAAGGGCGAATTCCGGCCGCACCGCCATGGCGCGCAACCCGGCCACGTCGCTGCCCGACTGCGCCAGCAGCGCCGCCACCAGGTCGGGCTCGGCCGCGATATGGGCAAAGCCCGAATCCGCGATGTCGCGCGCTTCTCTCGGTGTCATTCCGCTCTCGCTTTCGTGAAGGCCGGCAGCGATTTCTGCAGCGCCGGAAAGGATTTGTTAACCATTCCTGCGCAAGATGCGGGCCAGGGCAGCAGGTGTAAAGCGGGCGCAAGCATGGCGGGGCGGATTCTGGTCGTTGACGGCGTGCCGACGAACCGCATCACCATGAAGGTGCGGCTGGCCTCGGCCTGCCACGAGGTGGCGACTGCCGCCTCGGGCCAGGACGCGCTGCGCATGGCGCGGCTGATCCATCCCCGCATCGTGCTGATCGGCGCCAACCTGCCCGACATGGACGGGCCGGCGCTTTGCGCGGCGCTGCGCGCCCTGCCGCAGGGGGCCGAAACGCCGGTGCTGGTCCAGGCCCGGGGCGAGGACCGGGTCGCGGCGCTGAGCGCCGGCGCCTCGGGCCTGATCGAGCCGAACGACGCCGACCTCACCCTGCTGGCCCGCATCCGCGGGCTGATGCGGCACGAACCGGGGGCAGAGACCGGGGCGCTGGAAGCCCCGGTGCCCGGCCTGGCCGAAGCGGCGGCGGGCTTTGCCCATGACGACCGGCCGCGCGCCGTCTTCGTCGCCGACAGCCCGGCCACGGCGCTGGGCTGGCGCCATGCCCTGCAGGGCCGGGTCGGCTTCGCCATCGCCATCGCCGAGCCCGAGCGCGCGCTGGCCGAGGCGGCCTCGGGTCGGGTGGCCGATCTCTACTTGATCGCGGCGGATGTGCAGCAGCCGGGCGACGGGCTGCGGCTGCTTTCGGAACTGCGCTCGCGCCCGCATTCGCGCGATGCCGCCTTCGTCGTCGCCCTGCGCCCCGAGCGGGCCGAGATGGCGCCGGTGGCGCTGGATCTTGGCGCGGGCGACGTGCTGGCCTGGAGCCTGGCCAGCCCCGGGACGGCGCCCGAGGCGGCGATGCGGCTGGAAGCGCAGCTCGCGCGCAAGCGCGAGGCCGACCGTCGCCGGCACGAGACCCGGCGCAACATGCGCTGGGCGATGACCGACCCGCTGACCGGGCTGCACAATCGCCGCTATGCCCTGCCCCGCCTGGCCGAACTGGCGGCCGAGGCGCAGGAGGCGGGCCGCGACTTTGCGGTGATGCTGCTGGACATCGACCGCTTCAAGCAGGTGAACGACGTCTACGGCCATCCCGCCGGCGATGCGGTGCTGGGCGAGGTGGCGACCCGCCTCGCCTCGGCCCTGCCCGCGGATGCACTGCTGGCCCGCATCGGCGGCGAGGAATTCCTGGCGGCGCTGCCCGACTGCCCGGCCCGCAGCGCCCGCCGCGTGGCCGAGGCGCTGCGCCAGGCGGTGATGGCCGAGCCGGTCTGCCTGCCGCCCGGCTGCGACAGCGCCGCGCTGGGCGTCACCGTCTCGGTCGGTGTGGCGGTCGGACAGGCCGGCCCCGGCTGCGGATGGCCGGCCGAGCCGGAAACCCTGCTGGCCTGCGCCGACCGCGCGCTGCTGAACGCGAAATCCTCGGGCCGCAACCGCATCGTCGTCGCGCCGCAGATGGCCCACGCCTGATGCCAGAGCCGGTGCCGGGTTGGCCCCGCGTTCCGGCCTGCGACGCTTTGTCGCTTCCGACCGAAGCCGCGCTTTTCTTCAAGGCGGCCATGCCCTAGATAGGATGGGAACAGGAAAGGAAAGGAACGCGCGAATGTCCCACGCCTCTTCCCCCGCGACCGAAGCCGAACGACCGATCAAGCAAGCCATGCTGCGCACGGCGGTCGGGCGCTGTCCGGCCTGCGGCCATGGCCGGCTGTTCAAGGGTTACCTGACCGTGAACCCGTCCTGCGCCCATTGCGGCGAGGCGCTGCACCACCAGCGCGCCGATGACGGGCCGGCCTATCTGACCATCCTGCTGGTTTCGCATCTGGGGGCGCCGCTGCTGCTGGCGATCTACATGATGTATCGCCCTTCGGCCATGGCGATGCTGATCGGCTTCAGCCTGGGCGCGGTGATCCTGTCGCTGCTGCTGCTGCCGCTGATCAAGGGCGGCTTCATCGGCTTCCAATGGGCGCGGCGGATGCATGGCTTCGGCCAGCAGCCGGCCCCGGCCGAGGCCCGCGCCTCGTGAGCGGCGCGGCCGCGGCCCTGCACGAAAGCAAGCCGGCCGAGATGCCGGTCCGCGATGCGGCCACCGTCCTGGTGCTGGACCGCAGCGCCCCCGGTGGCCCTTCGGTGCTGATGGGCCAGCGCGGCGCCTCGGCGGTGTTCATGCCGTCGAAATACGTCTTTCCCGGCGGCGCCGTGGATGCTGCCGATGCCGGCGCGCGGCTGGGCGGCGCGCTTTCGGCCGAGACGGCGGCCCGGTTGGCGGTCGATCCGCTGCCCGGCACGACCGTCACCCCCGATGCACTGGCCGCCGCCGCACTGCGCGAACTGGCCGAGGAGACCGGCCTGCTGACCGGCCATCCCGGCCCCGCCCCCCAAGGCTGGGACCATTACGCCGGCGCCGGCCTCGCCCCCGATCCCTCGACGCTGATCTTCCTGTTCCGGGCAATCACCCCACCCGGCCGGCCGCGCCGCTTCGACGCGCGTTTCCTGCTGCTCGATGCCGAACGCCTGCATGGCGACCGCAACGATTTCGGCGCCGCCTGCGACGAGCTTTCGCACCTGCATTGGGTGCCCTTGCCCGAGGCGCGGGCGCTGGACCTGCCCTTCATCACCGAGGTGGTGCTGGCCGAACTGGCCAGCCTGGTCGCCCAGGCCGGCAACGGCCCGCTGCTGCCGCCGGCCTCGGTGCCCTTCTTCGACAACAGCCAGTCGGCGCCGCGCTTCCGCCGCATCGGCTGAAACCGCATCAAAGGGCCGCATCGTTTGGTGCCGGTCAGCGCCCCTTGAACCGGGGCGCGCGCTTCTGCAGGAAGGCGGCGACGCCCTCGGCGAAGTCCTCGGTCCGCGCCATCTGGCCCTGCAGCCGCGCCTCGAGCCGCAGTTGCGCCGTCATGTCGTTGCCGCCCGATGCGCGCAGCGCCTGGCGAATCGCCAGGAACGCCGCCGTCGGCCCCTCGGCCAGGGTTTTCGCCCGCGCCGCCACCACCGCTGCGAATTCCGCGTCCGGAACCGATTCCCAGATCAACCCCCATTCCGCCGCCCGGGCCGCCGGGATACGGTCGGCGAACAGCATCATCCCCATGGCGCGCGGCACGCCCACCGAACGCGGCACGATGAAAGTGCCGCCGGCATCCGGGATCAACCCGATGCGGCTGAAGGCCTGCACGAAACTGGCGCTTTCGGTGGCGACGACCACATCGGCGGCCAGCGCCAGATTGGCCCCCGCCCCGGCGGCGATGCCGTTCACCGCCGCGATCACCGGCACCGGCGCGTCCGAGATGGCGGCCAGCATCGGCTCGTATTCCTCGCGCAGGATCTCCTCGACGTCGAAGCCGGCGGTGGCGTCTGTCAGGTCCTGGCCCGAGCAGAACCCGCGGCCGTTCCCGGTCAGCACCACGCAGCGGGTGTCCTGCGGCAGGTTCATCATCGCGGCCACGATCTCGGCCCGCATGGTGCGGTTGAGCGCATTGACCGTGTCGGGTCGGTTCAACGCCAACCGCGCGATGCCGTCCCGATGGGTGAATTCGATGGTCTGAAAGCTCATTCCTGCCCCCCCGATGCTTTCGGCCATCCTGCCCAAGCACCGGCCAAGGGGAAAGGTCCGACCCTGCGTCAGTCGCGCATGATCCGGTCCAGCCGGGCCCTTTCCTCCTCCGACAGGCACGCCGGGCCTTCCTCGGCCAGGTTGCGCGAGCGCACGAAGCGCCAGCCCACCAGCAGCGCCAGGACGGCCATCACCGGCCCGGCCAGGTAGAGCAGCCAGTTCACCCCGCGCGCCGGCGGCTGGAACAGGACATATTCGCCGAAACGGTCGGTGACGGCCTGCACCGCCTGGGCATCGCTGTCGCCTGCAACCAGCCGTTCGCGCAGGTAAAGCCGCAGGTCGCGGCTGATCGGCGCATTGGATTCGTCGATGGTTTCGCCCGCGCAGACCGGGCAGCGCAGGATCTTCGAGATCTCGCGCGCCCGCGCCTCCAGCGCCGGGTCGGTCAGCACCTCGTCGGGCTGCACCGCCCAGACCGGCAGGGCGGCCGGCAAGGCGAGCAGCAGCGACAGGCAAAGAAGCAGCGCGCGCATGACCTGTTACTCCGCCGGCTGGGCCGCGACGCGCGCCTGCCGCGCCCCGGCGGCGACGCGATAGCGCCGGTCCGACAGGCTGATGCAGCCGCCAAGCGCCATCAGCGCCGAGCCCAGCCAGATCCAGCTGGCAAAGGGCTTGATATAGCTGCGCACCGCCCAGCCGCCATTCTTCTGCTCGTCACCGATCACCAGGTAGAGATCGCGGAACAGCCCGTTCTGGATCGCCGCCTCGGTCGTCGGCATGGCCTGCACCGGATAGACCCGCTTTTCGGGATGCAGCAGCGCGACCTGCCGGCCGTCGCGGCTGACCTTCATCGTGGCGATGGTCGCGTCGTAGTTCGGGCCGGGGCGTTCCTCGACCGCCTCTAGCGTGATGTCATAGCCGGCGACGGTGAAGGTCTGACCGACCTGCGCCACGCGGATATCCTCGACCTGCCAGGCCATCAGCAGGCTGATGCCGATGAAGGTGACGCCCAGCCCGGCATGCGCCACCGCCTTGCCCCAATCGGCGCGCGGCAGGCGGCGCAGGCGGGAAAGGCCGGAATTTCCAGTGCGCAGCCACAGATCGACCACCGCGCCACCGACCAGCCAGGCGCCCAGCCCGGCGCCGATCACCGCCAGCGCCGAATGCCCGGTCGAGACGGCATAGACCA
Organism: Paracoccus simplex; assembly: GCF_042648325.1. Classification (NCBI taxonomy): domain Bacteria; kingdom Pseudomonadati; phylum Pseudomonadota; class Alphaproteobacteria; order Rhodobacterales; family Paracoccaceae; genus Paracoccus; species Paracoccus simplex. Next base: position 128,500 of record NZ_JBHRXE010000008.1, read on the forward strand.
GCGCCATGACGGCGGCGGCAAGCAGCAGCGCGCCGCGCAGCGGATAAAGCACGCGCTTCAGCCGGCCGCGCTTCCAGGGCAGGATCGCGCCCAGCGGCAGGATGATCGCCAGCGCCACCATGAAGGGGGTGAAGGCCTTCTCGAAGAAGGGCGCGCCGACGGACAGCTTCTTGTCCCAGGCCATCTCGGCCACCAGCGGCCAGACCGTGCCGATGAAGACCACGAAGGCCGAAACCGCCAGCAGGATGTTGTTCAGCACCAGCGCCCCCTCGCGCGAGACCGGGGCGAAGGCGCCGCGCGCCTGCATCGAGGCGGCGCGCACGGAAAACAGCAGCAACGCGCCGCCGACGAAGAAGGCCAGGATCGCCAGGATGAACACGCCGCGCTCGGGGTCGCTGGCGAAGCTGTGGACCGAGGTGATGACGCCCGAGCGCACGATGAAGGTGCCGATCAGCGAAAAGCCGAAGGCCAGGATCGCCAACAGGATGGTCCAGCTTTTCAGCACTTCGCGCTTTTCCACCACGATGGCGGAATGCAGCAGTGCGGCGGCGATCAGCCAGGGCATGAAGCTGGCGTTTTCCACCGGATCCCAGAACCAGAAGCCGCCCCAGCCGAGCTCGTAATAGGCCCACCAGGACCCAAGCGCGATGCCGATGGTCAGGAAGACCCAGGCCGCCAGCGTCCAGGGCCTGACCCAGCGCGCCCAGGCGGCATCGACCCGCCCCTCGATCAGCGCCGCGACGGCAAAGCTGAAGGCCATGCTGAGCCCGACATAGCCGAGGTAGAGGAAGGGCGGATGGAAGGCGAGGCCGGGATCCTGCAGCAGCGGATTCAGATCGCGCCCGTTGAAGGGCGGGCTGGCCATGCGCAGGAAGGGATTCGAGGTGAACAGGATGAAGGCCAGGAAGGCGGCGCCGATCGCCGCCTGCACCGACAACACCCGCGCCCGCAGCCGGGGCGGCAGGTTGGCGTCGAAGCTGGCCGCCGCCGCGCCGAACAGCGACAGGATCAGCACCCAGAGCAGCATCGAGCCCTCGTGATTGCCCCAGACGCCGCTGATCTTGTAGAGCATGGGCTTGGCGGTATGCGAATTCTCGTAGACCAGCGCCACCGAGAAATCCGAGGTCACGAAGGCCATGGTCAGCGCCGCGAAGGCGATGCCGATCAGTCCGAACTGCGCCAGCGCGGCGGGCCGGGCGCTGTCGATCCAGCCGCTCCAGCCCTTGGCGGCGCCGATCATCGGCACGGTCATCTGGAACAGGGACACGGCAAAGGCCAGGATCAGGGCGAAATGGCCGAGTTCGGCGATCATGGACTTCCTCCGGATGGCTGGCCCGTAGAATAGCCGCGGCGCGGGCGGCAAGCCAGCCCCCCGCGCCCACCAGATTGTCACAGCCTCGCTATTTCGCCGCTTCCGCCTCGGCCCAGTCGCGCAGGGCGGGGTTGTCGGCGAAGGGATCGCCCGCTTCCGCCGCCCGCGGGATCAGCGGCGCCTGCGCCGGCTTGGCAATGATCGGCCGGCTGCGGAAGTAATGCGCTTCGCGCGCGCCGAAATAGAAGCTGATGACGGCGCCCAGCAGCCACCACAGCGGCTCGGGCACCAGGTTCAGGTTCTGCATCCGCAGCCCGAAGCCCTCGGGCTCGGCCATGGCATAGCCGAACAGCGCCAGCGTTCCCAGCGTCATCAGCGGCCGCGGCAGCCGGTTCAGCCCGTTCATCATGCCGTCGAACCAGCCCCGCGGCGCGGCGGCAAATTCGGCGCCGTGCTGGGCGATGGCGCGGGCATAGGCCTGCTCGTCCAGCTCCATGCGACGGGTGGCGTTCTCGCGGAAGACCTCGGCCATGCCGGTGGCGGCATTGGCGACGCTGGTGACGGCGGCGCCGGCACCCAGGAAACGGTCGATCACCCCCATGCCGCCACCCTTGCCCGATGTTCGGCCAGCGTCAGGTGATAGCGGGGCGAGACGAACGCCTCGGCCCGCAGGATCCAGCCGCCCTTGCCGCCCGACCGCGTGCGGGCATATTTGCGGCTGGCCGGGCGCGCATCGCCCAGCGAATAGTAATAATTACGCCGCGCGATGCCGTAGGCGTCGCCGAAATGGCCCGGCGCCGCCGCCTCGGCCTGCCGCGCCGCCAGGATGGTGCGCGGCCCGACCAGCCCGTCATCGGTCGCGGCGAAGCCCATGCGCGTCACCAGCCGCTGCAGGATCTTCACCGCATTGCTGCCGGCATTGACATACATGTCGAAGACCGACGCCTGCACCGAGGCGGGCAGCTCCGCCAGGCGCGGCCGGCGGAAATAATGCTCGACGAAGATGCGCTCGGCATCAGCGCGGGTCAGCGCCTTGACGTCGCGGATGTCAACGCGGCCGTCGCCGGTCCTGTCGATGCCCAACCGCCGCAGCGTCGCTAGCGTCACGCCGAAATTCGTCGCCCCCCCCGGATCGTCGGGGTCGTTGACGTAGCCCCCCTCACGCGCGACGATCTCGGCCGCGATCTGTTCCACCGTCTTCATGACCAGCCCCCGTTTGCAAAAACGGGCCAAGGCTGGGGCAGCGCGGTTAACGGCCCGTTAAGCCGGCGCGCGTTGCGTCAGGAATTCGGGTCCTCGTAGACGCCCTGTTCCTTGAGCGAGTCGATGACCTCGCGCGGCATGTAGTTCTCGTCATGCTTGGCCAGGATTTCGGTGGCGATGAAAGTGTCGCCCTCCATCCGGCCGGTGCCGATCATGCCTTGCCCTTCGGCGAACAGGTCGGGCAGCACGCCGGTAAAGCGCACCGGGATCGAGGCGCCGCCATCGGTGACGCGGAAGCTGACCGTTTCGCTGGCGCCGCGGACCAGGCTGCCGTCCTCGACCAGCCCGCCCAGGCGGAAGACCTCGCCGGCCTCGGGCGGGTTCTCGACCATCTGGCTGGGCGCGCGATAAAGGTTGATCCCGTCGCGGAACCCGTAGCCGATCAGCCCAACCGCCAGCACCAGGGCGATGGCAGCGGCGGCAAGAATCTGGATTCTACGTTTTTTCTTGAGCGATTTCATAATTTTACTGTTATCACCTCAGGCGCTTTCGAACCTGATCGGCTGGCGGAGGAATTGTGTGGCCTTGCCCGAGACCCGCTCGGCATCGCCGGTGGTCAGGAAGCGCGAGACCGTGCCGCGGCCGGGCATCTCGGGATGGCGATCAAGATAGTCGGCCAGGCTTTCGGCGACCAGATCGGGCTGGGAATAGACCTTGACCTGCGGCCCCAGCGCCTTCTGGAAAGCGGCCTGCACCAGCGGATAATGCGTGCAGCCCAGGATCGCCGCCTCGGGATGCGGCATGCGGCGCAGCAGCGCCTCGACATGGCTGGTCACCAGCGCCTCGGCCAGGATCTCGTCGCCCATCTCGATGGCATCGACGACGCCGCCGCAGGGCTGCGCCTCGACATCGACACCGATGGCGCGGAAGGCCAATTCGCGCTGGAAGGCGCGGCTGGCGACGGTGGCCGGGGTGGCGAACAGCGCCACATGCTTCACCGCCACCTCGCGCGGCGGCGAATTGTCGCCCCAGCGCCGCTCGGTCAGCGCCTCGATCATCGGCACGAACACCCCCAGCACGCGCTTGTCAGCGGGCAGCCAGGTTTCCTGCATGCGCTTGAGCGCCGCGGCCGAGGCGGTATTGCAGGCCAGGATCACCAGGTCGCAACCCTCGTCCCAAAGCCGCTCGACCCCGGCGCAGGTCAGGTCGAAAATGTCATCGGCATCGCGCACGCCATAGGGGGTATGGGCATTGTCGCCCAGATAGACCAGCGGCAGGTCCGGCAGCCGGGCAGCGACGGCGCCCAGGACCGTCAGACCGCCCAGACCCGAATCGAATACGCCTACTGCCATGACTAGCCTCCTGCTCGCGACGCGCCTTTTTAGGACGCAGCGGGACAGAACGCCATGATTTATGTCAGGAGAAGGCGGCGCGGAACCGCCGCCGCCCGGCGCTGAGCCGGCGGATTGCGGCAGAAGGTCGCGGCGCCGGCGGGTGGATCTGGAAGATCGGATCCCGGGCGACCATATGGGTCAAAAATGCGTGACGCGCCGCCCGGCCGAATCACCCGGCCAAAGAGGATTTCCGCCCGCTTCCCCAGCCTGCCGCAGCCGGCCGACTGGCATGGCGGCATAATGGGTCAGCAAGGCTGCCGGATAAAGGGTTTCCTTCGCGTTTTGCAGGGTTGTTCACCTTATCTTCTGTGATAAGGGTTGCACTGATTGCATGGCTGATGCCGCAAGAAAGCACTGTTATGGATTGGGATAAGTTAAGAATATTTCACGCCGTCGCCGACGCAGGGAGTTTGACCCATGCGGGCGATGTTCTGCATCTGTCGCAATCCGCCGTCAGCCGCCAGATCCGCGCGCTGGAGGATTCGCTTGCGACCACGCTTTTTCACCGTCACGCGCGCGGTTTGATTCTGACCGAACAGGGCGAGCTGCTTTTCGAGGCCACCTCGTCCATGGTGCGCAAGCTCGACACCACCGCCGCCCGCATCCGCGACAGCGAGGAGAACGTCTTTGGCGAACTGAAGGTCACCACGACCACCGGCTTCGGCACCATGTGGCTGGTGCCGCGGCTGGCCAAGCTCTACGAACGCTATCCGGACCTGAAGATCGACCTGATGCTGGAGGAGCGGGTGCTGGACCTGCCCATGCGCGAGGCCGACGTCGCCATCCGCATGAAAGAGCCCAACCAGCAGGATCTGATCCGGCGCCGGCTGCTGAACATCCGCATGCGGCTTTATGCGACGCAGCAATATCTGGAGAAGGCCGGCGTGCCCGACACGCTCGAGGATCTGAAGCCGCACCGGCTGATCTGCCAGAATCCGCAGACCCCGCAGGTCAGCTCGGGCGCGGTGCTGTCGCAGATGCTGCTGGGGCTGAACATGACCTCGACGCTGATGGTCAACAATTACTTCGGCGTGCTGCAGGGCGTGCTGAACCATGTCGGCATCGGCGTGCTGCCGGATTATCTGACCTCGGATTTCCCCAATCTGGTGCGGGTGCTGCCCAGCATCGAATCCGGCGAGGTTCCGGTCTTCCTGGCCTTCCCCGAAGAGCTGCGCACCTCGCGCCGGGTGACGGCGTTCCGCGACTTCGTGCTGGAGGAGATCCAGGCCATCCGCAAGCAGCAGAGCGAGGATCAGGCCGCCCTGCCCTCGGCCAAATGACGGCCCTGCGGGCAGGGCTTTGCCGCAGCTGCGAGAGATATTCGCAGAATGCATATCGGCCATGTCCCGCAATCGGCATTTGAACCTTGAACCGTTCGCCGACTGCACATATTTCCCATCTCGAAGGCGATGATTTGAAGCAATTCTCATCACCTTCAACCTCCCTGTTGGACTTGAGCCGGGCTTCGTGCCCGGCTTTTTTTTTGCCCGCCTCGCGGACCTTCGCCGCAGCGCGGCAAAACCGCTTCGGACCATCGCTGCCCCGCACCGCGCGCGGCCCCTTTCCTAAAGCCCCGCCTGCGCTTAAAAGGCCGGGGAAACCGGGGAAAAGGGCGCCAGACATGAACGAACCGCAGATCACCGAGGACCTGATCGCCGCGCACGGGCTCAAACCCGACGAATACCAGCGCATCCTCGAGATCATCGGGCGAGAGCCGAGCTTCACCGAACTCGGCATCTTCTCGGCCATGTGGAACGAGCATTGCTCCTACAAGTCCTCGAAGAAATGGCTGCGCACCCTGCCCACCAAGGGCCCGCAGGTGATCTGCGGCCCGGGCGAGAACGCGGGCGTCGTGGACATCGGCGACGGCCAGGCCGTGGTCTTCAAGATGGAGAGCCACAACCACCCGAGCTATATCGAGCCGCACCAGGGCGCCGCGACCGGCGTCGGCGGCATCCTGCGCGACGTCTTCACCATGGGCGCCCGCCCCATCGCCGCCATGGACGCGCTGTCCTTTGGCCGGCCCGAGCACCCCAAGACCGCGCATCTGGTCAAGGGCGTGGTCGAGGGCATCGGCGCCTATGGCAATGCCTTCGGCGTGCCGAACGTGGGCGGCGAGGTGCGCTTCCACCGCAGCTATGACGGCAACTGCCTGGTGAACGCCTTTGCCGCCGGCCTCGCCGACAGCGACAAGATCTTCTATTCGGCCGCCTCGGGCGTCGGTATGCCCGTCGTCTATCTGGGCGCCAAGACCGGTCGCGACGGCGTCGGCGGCGCCACCATGGCCAGCGCCGAGTTCGACGACACCATCGAGGAAAAGCGCCCGACCGTGCAGGTCGGCGACCCCTTCACCGAGAAATGCCTGCTGGAGGCCTGCCTGGAGCTGATGCAGACCGACAGCGTGATCTCGATCCAGGACATGGGCGCGGCTGGCCTGACCTGCTCGGCGGTCGAGATGGGCGACAAGGGGGGCTTGGGCATCAAGCTGGTGCTCGACGCCGTGCCGCAGCGCGAAACCAACATGACCGCCTATGAGATGATGCTGTCCGAATCCCAGGAACGGATGCTGATGGTGCTGAAGCCCGAGAAAGAAGCCGAGGCGCGGGCGATCTTCGAGAAATGGGACCTGGATTTCGCCATCGTCGGCGAGACCATAGCCGAGGACCGTTTCCTGATCGTCCATGGCAACGAGGTCAAGGCCGACCTGCCGATGTCCAAGCTCAGCTCCAACGCCCCGGAATACGACCGGCCTTGGGTCGAGACCCCGGCAGCGGCCAAGATGCCCGCCCTGCCCGCCATCACCCCCATCGCAGCGCTGAAATCGCTGATCGGCAGCCCGAACCACGCCCACAAGGGCTGGGTCTGGGAACAGTACGACACCCAGGTCGGCGCCGACACCATCCGCCGCCCCGGCCTTGGCGCCGGCGTCGTGCGCGTGCATGGCACCCGGAAGGCGCTGGCCTTCACCAGCGACGTGACGCCGCGCTACGTCAAGGCCAACCCCTATGAGGGCGGCAAACAGGCGGTGGCCGAGGCCTATCGCAACCTGACCGCCTGCGGCGCCCTGCCGCTGGCCACCACCGACAACCTGAACTTCGGCAACCCCGAAAAGCCCGAGATCATGGGTCAGTTCGTCGGCGCCATCAAGGGCATCGGCGAGGCCTGCGCGGCGCTCGACTTCCCCATCGTCTCGGGCAACGTCTCGCTTTACAACGAGACTGACGGCAAAGGCATCCTGCCCACCCCGACCATCGGCGGCGTCGGCCTGATCGCCGACCTTGCCGACCTCATCGCCGGGCTGCCGGCCGAGGGCGACGTGGCGTTGGTCATCGGCGAGACCCGCGGCCATCTCGGCCAGTCCGCGCTGGCGGCCGAGGCTTTCGGCATCGAGGCGGGCGACGCGCCGCATGTCGACCTGGCGGCCGAGCGCCGCAACGGCGAGTTCCTGCGCGCGCAGGGCAAGCTGCTCAGCTCTGCGACCGACCTGGCGGATGGCGGGCTGGCGCTGGCCGCCTTCGAGCTGGCCGAGGCAGCCGGCCTGGGCGTCACGCTGGACAGCGCCGAGATCGCCCAGCTTTTCGGCGAGGATCAGGCCCGCTATCTGGTCGCCTGCAGCGCCGAGAGCGCCGCGAAACTGACCGAGGCGGCGCAGGCGGCGGGCGTGCCGCTGGCCGAGGTCGGGCGCTTCGGCGGCGCAACCGTGTCCCTTGGCAGCGACTCGGCGGCGCTGGCCGAACTGTCGCAGCTCTATCGCGGCGCCTTCGAGAAGCAGCTGAGCCTGGAACTGGCCTGAAGCCTGACCGGCACCGGATACCCGGCAACCGCGCCACGGCGCCTTGCCGGGCTTCCTCCAGCCGCGGCCGGGCAGATCGGCGATGTTGACCTCGCGTCATAGGCAAACACGCCCATTTATCGCCAGCGGGGCGACGCCTAGATCTGTTCTGTAAAGATCGAAGCGTTCTCAGTCATCCAGGGCAGCGGAATTTCCTCCCCAATCCTCCTCCCGCCGCCGCTCGAACCCCGCTCCTGCCAGAGCGGGGTTTTCTCATAGCGTTCCGGCCCCGGCGATAACGCGGGGTGTCGTCTGTCGATGGCGAGAATGGAAGAATGGCGGTCCCAACACGATTCGAACGTGTGGCCTCTACCTTCGGAGGGTAGCGCTCTATCCAGCTGAGCTATGGGACCGCAAGCCCCCGTTGATTACCCGCAAACGCGTGGCTCTGCAATGGGGTTCAGGCAAAAAGCTCGCGGCAGAAGGTCAGCCCGTCGACCAGCGCATCGACCTCGGCGCGGGTGTTGTACATGGCGAAGCTGGCCCGCGCCGTGGCCGTGACGCCGAGGAAATCCAGCAGCGGCATGGCGCAATGCGTCCCCGCCCGCACGGCGACGCCGCGCTTGTCGAGGATGGTCGAAATGTCATGCGCATGCGCGCCCTGCATGGTCAGGGAAAAGATCGCGCCCTTATCAGCCGCATCGCCCTGCACCGACAGCCAGTTCAGGCTGCGCAGCCGGTCGCGGGCATAGTCGCGCAGGTCGCGCTCATGCGCGGCGATGTTCTCCATGCCGAGCGCCATCAGATATTCCAGCGCCGCGCCCAGACCGATCTGGTTGGCGATGCCGGGGGTGCCGGCCTCGAAGCGCAGCGGCGGGTCGGCATAATCGACGCTGTCGCGGGTGACGGTGCGGATCATGTCGCCGCCGCCCATGAAGGGGCGCATCTCGGCCTGGCGCTCGGCCCGGATCCAGATCGCGCCCGACCCCGAGGGGCCATAGAGCTTGTGCCCGGTGATGCAGTAGAAATCGACGCCAAGCGCTGACAGGTCCACCGGCATGTGCACGGCGGCCTGGCTGCCATCGGCCAGCACCGGCACGTCGGTCCCCCGCGCGATGGCGCCGACATCGACCACGGTGCCAGTCACGTTCGACATATGGGTGACGGCGATCAGCTTTGTCTTCGGCCCCACCGCCGCCAGAACCTTTTCCGGCGGCAGGCTGCCGTCGGGCTCGGGCTCGACCCATTTCAGCACCACACCCTGGCGCTCGCGCAGGAAATGCCAGGGCACGATATTGGCGTGATGCTCCAGCACCGACAGCACGATCTCGTCGCCCGCCTGCAGGCGCGGCCCGGCCCAGCCGTAGGAGACCAGATTGATGCCCTCGGTGGCGCCCGATGTGAAGATCACCTCATCCTCGCGCGGGGCGTTCAGGAAGCGGGCGATGATGGCGCGGACGCGCTCGTAATTCTCGGTCGCGAGATTGGAGAGGAAATGCAGCCCGCGATGGACATTGGCATATTCCGCCTCATAGGCGCGGGTGATGGCGTCGATCACCGCGCGGGGCTTTTGCGCCGAGGCGCCATTATCCAGATAGACCAGCGGCCGGCCGTTCACCTGCCGCGACAGGATCGGGAAATCGGCGCGGACCTTTTCGACGTCGAAACTCATGGTGTCACCTCGGGGACGATGCCGAATGCCGCCGCGATCAGCGACAGCAGGAAGCCAAGCACGAAGATGCTGCCGATCAGGCCCAGCACCACCTTGCCGGTGCTGGTGAAGCCGTGCAGCGCCTTGGTCATGGTCACGGCAAGATAAAGGAAAAGGCCAAAGGCCAGCATGGACAGCAGCGTGGCCGTGGCCGGGAACAGCGCCATCATCACCACCTGCACCGCCTGCAGCCCGACCAGGATCAGCTCGACCCAGCCGACGACCAGCAACGCATCGGCAAAGCTGCCATGCCCGCCGAACCAGCGGCCGATCTGCGCCACGCAAAGCGCCGACAGCACCATGGCGGCCAGCTGGATGCCGGCCAGCGTCATCGGCTCGGAGAGCATGCGCGAGACGGGGTTGTCCACCTCGATGGGAAACAGCAGCAGCGACAACCCGGCCAACAGCGTGGACAGGGTCACGGCCAGCAAGAGCACCATCCAGCGCGCCACCATCGGCAGGTCCAGGTCGCGCAACGCCCCAAGCGCCGCCTCGGGGTCGCGCAGGGTCAGGACCGTCAGGTCGCCAAGATCGCCCAGTTTCATCTGTTCCCCGCCAATGCGCGCAATCCCGCGCCCCATATCACGAGAAAGCCCAGACCCGCCACCGCCCGCGTCAGGCCAAGCGCCGGACCGGGGCCGACCAGCCCGGCGGTCAGCCCGGCCAGCAGCATCGCCGGCGCCACCGCCAGAAGCGCCCAGAACAGCGCCAGCCGCGAATCCTGCGGCGCCACGGGCCGGGAGGTCAGCCGCGACAGGGCCGCGACCAGCGCCGCCACCGCATAGGCCAGCAGCGGCATTATGAACATCACCGCCAGCAGCGCCCCGCCCATGCGCGCGCCCAGGGGCACCTCGGGCTGCAATTGCGCGTCCCGGGCATGGCCCGGGGCCTGCGCGATCAGAAACACCAGCATCGCCGCCATCAGCACGACGATCAGCGCCCGGTCGGGCATGCCGCGCAGGGATCGGACCACCCTGCCCGGCGCCCACCAGCTTTCCAGGATGCGCGGGACGATGCCGGCCCGGCTCATGCCTTGCCCGGATCCGCCTTGCCCGGATTGCCCGCGCGGGCCGTCAGCCAGTCTTCCAGCCGGCCGAGGATGTCGTCACGCAGCCGCTGGTCCTCGATCTCGTCCAGCGCGTCGGCGAGGAAGGACAGCACCAGCAGCACGACGGCGCGCTCTTTCGGCACCCCGCGCGAGCGCAGGTAGAACAGCGCCGTCTCGTCCAGCGCACCGGTCGTCGAGCCGTGCGAGCATTTCACGTCGTCGGCATAGATTTCCAGTTCCGGCTTGGCGAGAAACTGGCTGCCCTCGTCCAGAAGCAGCCCCTGGCTGATCTGGTAGCCGTCGGTCTTCTGCGCCCCGGGCTTGACCAGGATCTTGCCCTGGAAGATGCCCTCGGCACCGTTCTTCAGCACCTTCTTGAACACCTGCCGGCTTTCGCACCGCTCGGCGGCATGGATGATGAAGACGGTGTCGTCATGGTGGAAGCGGCCGATATCACCGTCGCCCAGCACCGCGGCGGCGATATGCGCCACGGCGTCGTCGCCGGCGATCTCGATCACCGCTTCGTTGCGCATCACCGACCCGTTGACCGACAGGGTGAAGGACTTGAACAGCGCCTCGGCGGCAACGCGGGCGAAGATATGGCCCAACCCCAGCTTGGGATCATTGGCGCGCTTGGCGCTGATATGGTGGAAGCGGGCGCCCTGGCCCAGATCGGCCTCGATCACCACGTTCGAGCGCGCGCCGATCGCGCCGGTTTCCAGCAGCGTCAGTTCGGCCCCGGCCTCGAGCTTGACGACGTGATGCAGAAGGACATCCGCATCGGCCGCCGAGCGGCGATAGGTGATGTGCACCGGCCGCGACGGCTTGCCGGTGACGCGGATCAGCACCCCCTCGGCGGCGGCCAGCGTGTTCAGCGTCGCGAAGGGACGCTTGACCGGCACCTGCCCGGCAGCTTCCAACCGGCCATAAACCCCGATCGCCCAGTGATCGGCCCGCGCCTCGGCGGCGGCGAGACTTTCGATCTCGACCCCCTCGGCTTCCAACGCGTCCGAGGCGGCGGCGTCGAAACGCCCGTCCACGAAGACGATGTTCAGCCGGTCGATGCCGGTGAACAGGGTCGTGGCATCGGCAGCCAGTTCAAGCGGCTGCGGCCGGGCGGCGTTGAAGGGCGCAGGATCGGTATAGCGCCAGTATTCGTCGCGGGCGCCGGGCAGGCCCATGGCCTGCAGCCGCCGCGCCGCATCCTCGCGCGCGGCGCGGGTAAAGCCGCCATGCGGCAGGTCCAGCGCATCCAGGCGCATCGCCAGGGCGGCCTCGCCGGGACGGGCCTTGCCCTCGACCGCGGGGATCTGCGCGGCAAGAACAGCGGTGTCCGCCATCACCCGACCTCCGCCAGAAGATCGCCGTAACCGTTCTGCTCGACCTCCAGCGCCAGTTCGGGCCCGCCGGTGCGCACGATGCGGCCGTCGGCCATGATATGCACCACGTCCGGCCGGATATGGTCCAGCAGCCGCTGGTAATGCGTGATCACCAGGAAAGCGCGGTCGGGCGAACGCAGCGCGTTCACGCCCTCGGCCACCAGCCGCATCGCATCGACGTCGAGGCCGGAATCGGTCTCGTCCAGGATGCACATGCTCGGCTCCAGCATGGCCATCTGCAGGATCTCGTTGCGCTTCTTCTCGCCGCCCGAGAAGCCGACATTGACCGGGCGCTTCAGCATCTCGGCGTCGATCTTCAGCGTGCGGGCCTTTTCACGGATCAGCTTCAGGAACTCGGCCGAGGACAGCTCCTCCTCGCCGCGCGCCTTGCGCTGCGCGTTCACGGCGGTGCGCAGGAAGGTCATGTTGCCGACGCCGGGGATCTCGACCGGATACTGGAAGGCCAGGAACAGGCCGGCGGCGGCGCGTTCCTCGGGCTCCATCTCCAGCAGGCTCTCGCCGTCCAGGGTCGCCTCGCCCTCGGTCACCTCATAGCCGTCGCGGCCCGAGAGCACATAGGACAGCGTCGACTTGCCCGAGCCGTTCGGCCCCATGATGGCATGGACCTGGCCAGCCGGGACGGTCAGATCGACGCCTTTGAGGATCTGCTTGTCCTCGTCCTCAAGCTTGACGTGCAGATTCTTGATTTCCAGCATGTTCGGTTCCTATTCGACGGTCACGGCGGTGCCGGAGGCCGACACCATCAGCATGTTGTTGATGACTTCATAGTCCAGATCGACGCCGACCACGGCATTGCCGCCCAGGGCGGTCGCGCGGTCCTGCATCTCGGACAAGGCGGTTTCGCGGGCCGAGGCCAGCGCGGATTCATAGGCGCCCGAGCGGCCGCCCACGATGTCGCGGATCCCGGCGAAGATGTCGCGGAAGATGTTGGCGCCGATGATGGTCTCGCCCGTCACCACGCCGTGATAGGCGCTGATGCGGCGGCCCTCGATGCCGGGGGTGGTGGTGACGATCATCCGACCGACCCTTCCAGCGAGATGGCGACCAGCGACTGCGCCTCCATGGCGAATTCCATCGGCAAGGCCTGCAGGACCTCGCGGCAGAAGCCGTTTACCACCAGCGCCACCGCCTCCTCCTCATCCATGCCGCGCTGGCGGCAATAGAAGAGCTGGTCGTCGTCCACCTTGCTGGTCGTCGCCTCGTGCTCGACCCGCGAAGAGGTGTTCTTCACCTCGATATAGGGCACGGTATGGGCGCCGCATTTGTCGCCGATCAGCAGGCTGTCGCATTGCGTATAGTTGCGGCTGTTCTTGGCGCGCGGGTGCATCGACACCAGACCGCGATAGGTGTTCTGCGCCTGACCAGCGGAAATACCTTTGGAAACAATGCGCGAGCGGGTGTTCTTGCCAAGATGGATCATCTTGGTCCCGGTATCCGCCTGCTGGTGGTTGTTGGCGATGGCGATGGAATAGAACTCGCCCTGGCTCTCGTCGCCGCGCAGGATGCAGGACGGGTATTTCCAGGTGATGGCCGAGCCGGTCTCGACCTGGGTCCACATCACCTTGGCCCGCGCCTCGCGGCAATCGGCGCGCTTGGTGACGAAGTTGTAGATGCCGCCCTTGCCTTCCTCGTCGCCGGGGAACCAGTTCTGCACGGTCGAATATTTCACCTCGGCATCCTCGAGGATGACGATTTCCACCACGGCGGCGTGCAGCTGGGCCACGTCGCGCTTGGGCGCGGTGCAGCCCTCCAGGTAGCTGACGTAAGAACCCTTGTCGGCAATGATCAGCGTGCGCTCGAACTGGCCGGTATTCTCGGCATTGATGCGGAAATAGGTCGACAGCTCCATCGGGCAGCGCACCCCGGGCGGGACATAGACGAAACTTCCGTCCGAAAAGACCGCCGAGTTCAGCGTGGCGAAGAAGTTGTCCGATTGCGGCACGACCGAGCCCAGGTATTTCTTCACCAGCTCGGGATGCTCGCGGATCGCCTCCGAGATCGAGCAGAAGATCACCCCGGCCTTGGCCAACTCGTCCTTGAAGGTGGTGCCGACGCTGACACTGTCGAAGACCGCATCGACCGCGACCTTGCGGCCTTCGGCCGGCGCGCCCTCGGCGCCCTCGATCCCGGCCAGGATCATCTGCTCCTTCAGCGGGATGCCCAGTTTCTCATAGGTGGCCAGCAGCTTGGGATCGACCTCGTCCAGCGATTTCGGCTTGACCTGCATGCTTTTCGGCCGGGCGTAGTAATACTGCTCCTGATAGTCGATCTCGGGATAATGCAGCATCGCCCATTTCGGCTCGGTCATGGTCTGCCAGCGGCGGAAGGCCTGCAGCCGCCACTCGGTCATCCATTCCGGTTCCTCGTTCTTCTTCGAGATCAGCCGGACGATGTCCTCGTTCACGCCCTTGGGGGCGTATTCCATCTCGATCTCGGTGTCCCAGCCGTATTTGTAGGACCCCATGCTTTGAACGGTCTCGACAGTCTCGCGGTCTACGCCCTCGCGGACTTCGATGGCCTCGCCGGTCTCAACAGACATCTCACACCCTTCCCGCGGTCGCCCGCTGATCATTCCTTTGCCGCCAGCGGTCGCGCGCCGCCAGCCAGGCATCCGCGAAACGCTGCACGTCCCGAGGGTCCGTGGTCGGCCCGATCGAGACGCGGATCGCATCGCCCGCCCGTTCCGGCGCGATTCCCATAGCCGTCAGGACAGAGCTTGGCCGGACCTTGCCCGAGGAACAGGCCGAGCCTGCCGATACGGCAAATCCGGCGAGGTCCATCTGCATCACCTGCGTCTCTCCGCGCCATCCCGGCGTCAGGATCGACAATGTATTCGGCAGGCGGCGGGATTCGCGCCCCGGGAATGTAACCATTTCCGCCCCGGATTCCAGAGCGGCCATCAGGGAATCGCGGATTTCCGACACTTTTTCCCCGATTCCTTGATCCAGATCATTCTGCGCCGCTTTCGCCGCCGCCGCAAAGCCCATGATGCCGATCAGGTTCTCGGTCCCGGCCCGGCGGCCCTGTTCCTGCCCGCCGCCCCGGATACGCGCCTCGACCTCGGTGCCGCGCTTGACCACCAGCGCGCCGATACCGCGCGGTCCGCCGAGCTTGTGGGCCGAGACGAAACCGGCCTCGATCCCCAGCCAGTTGAAGGCGAAGGCGATCTTGCCGAAGGCCTGGGTCAGGTCGCTCGCTGCCAGCCCCTGGGGCAGATCCTGGATGACGCCGGTCTCGGAATTGGCCAGTTGCAGCGCCGCGCGGGCCGGATCGGGGACAATCACGCGGCCCGAGGGCTCGGTCTGCAGCGAATTGTCGCACCAGGCCGTTACCGCGGCATGTTCCACCGCCGCGCAGGCCAGCCCGCGGCCCTGCAGCACCAGCGCCGCCGCCTCGGTGGCGCCCGAAGTGAAAATCACGTCCACCCCCTCGGCGCCCAGGGCCGAGGCGATCTCCTCGCGCGCCCGCTCGAGAGCGGATTTCGCCGCCCGCCCCTCGGCATGGACCGAAGACGGGTTGCCGACGATCTCGGTCGCGGCCAACATCGCCTCGCGCGCCTCGGGGCGCAACGGCGCGGTGGCGTTCCAGTCCAGATAGACCCGGTTCATGCCAAGCCCTCCGCCATGCCGTCGCCGGCGTTCAGCGCATCGGCGATGCGCGCGGCCAGCCGGTGCGCCACCTCGTCCTTGGAGAGTCGCGGCCAGCTTTCCGCACCGGCCTCGGAAATCAGCGTCACCGCGTTCTCGGTCCCGCCCATGATGCCGGTCGCCGGACTGACGTCATTGGCGACGATCCAGTCGCAGCCCTTGCGCTTGCGCTTGCGGGCGGCGTTGTCCAGCACGTCGTCGGTCTCGGCGGCGAAGCCCACCACCAGCGACGGACGCTCGCGGCCAAGCTGGCTGATCCAGGCCAGGATATCGGGATTCTCGGCGAATTGCAGCTCGGGCAGCGCGCCCGAGCCGTCCTTCTTGATCTTGCCCGGCCGGGCATTGGCGACATGCCAGTCGGCGACCGCCGCCGCCATCACCGCGGCATCGGCAGGCAAGGCGGCCTCGACCGCAGCGCGCATCTCGCGCGCGGTCTCGACGGCGACCACCGCGACGCCCTCGGGCGGCGGCACCTCGGCCGGGCCGGTAATGAAACTGACCCGCGCGCCCAGATCGCGCAGCGCCGCGGCAATGGCCGCGCCCTGCGCCCCGCTGGAGCGGTTGGCGATATAGCGCACCGGGTCGATCGGCTCATGCGTCGGACCCGAGGTCACGATGACATGCCGCCCGCTCAGCACCCGCGCAGGCAGCGAGACCACCGCCTCGGGCGGCAGGCGCAGCGGCTTGTCCCGTCCCAGCGCCGCACGGATCGCCTGCAGGATCGCCCCGGGTTCGGCCATGCGGCCGGGGCCATATTCGCCGCAGGCCATGTCGCCATCGTCCGGGCCGACGAAGCGGATGCCGTCATTCTCCAGCATGTCCAGGTTGCGCTGCGTCGCCGGGTGCTGCCACATGCGCACATTCATCGCCGGCGCCGCCAACACCGGCTTGTCGGTCGCCAAAAGCAGGGTCGAGGCCAGGTCGTCCGCCATCCCCGCCGCCATCCGCGCCAGCAGGTCGGCGGTCGCCGGCGCAACCACCACCAGATCGACGGCGCGCGACAGCTGGATATGCCCCATCTCGGATTCGCGGGTCAGGTCGAACAGTTCGGTATGGCAGGGCGCCTCGGCCAGCGCCGAGAGCGTCAGCGGTGTGACGAATTGCCCCCCCGCCCGCGTCAGAACCGGCACGACCGAGCCGCCCTCGCGCCGGATCATACGGATCAGCTCGGGGATCTTGAAGGCGGCGATGCCACCGCCGACGATCAGCAATATGCGGCTGCCTTGCATGGTCGCTTCCTCTGCCGTGACGCTCGTCCTGCACATAGGCGGAAGCGGGCCGCGGAACAAGCAAGCTGCGCCCGTTAACCGATCTTTAAGCAACCGCGGGTTAACCAGAACCCGGTGTGACGTGGAGAGAGGTGATGGCGGCGATTGCCTATACCGTGGCCTTCGACGGGGTCGAGGCGCGGCTGGTCGAGGTGCAATGTTCGGTCTCGCCGGGCCTGCCGGGATTCGGCATCGTCGGCCTGCCCGACAAGTCGGTCAGCGAAGCGCGCGAACGGGTCAAGGCCGCCTTCGGGGCGCTTTCCATCGCCATGCCGTCGCGGCGGGTGACGGTGAACATGTCCCCGGCCGATCTGCCCAAGGAGGGCTCGCATTTCGATCTGCCCATCGCGCTTGCCGTGCTGGCCGCGCTGGAGATCGTGCCGGCCGAGGCGCTGGAGCGGGTGGTGGCGCTGGGAGAACTGGCGCTGGACGGCCGGCTCTCGCCGGTGGCAGGCGCCCTGCCCGCCGCCATGGCCGCCGCCGGGGACGGCCGGGCGCTGCTGGTGCCGCGCGTCTGCGGGGCCGAGGCGGCCTGGGTCGGCGCGGTGCCGGTCTTTGCGCCGCGCACCCTGCGCGAGGCGGTCGACCACCTGACCGACCGCGCGCCCCTGGCCCGCGCCGCGCCGGGCGAACTGGCCGAAACCGTGTTCGAGGCCGACCTTTCCGAGGTCAAGGGCCAGGAACGCGCCCGCCGCGCGTTGGAGATCGCCGCCGCCGGCCGGCATCACCTGCTGATGGTCGGCCCGCCCGGCGCCAGCAAGTCGATGCTGGCGACCCGCCTGCCCGGCATCCTGCCGCCGCTGACCCCGCCCGAGGCGCTGGAGACCTCGATCATCCATTCCGTCGCCGGGCTCTTGGCCGAGGGCGGCATCTCGCGCATGGCTCCCTTCCGCCAGCCGCATCACACCGCCTCGATGGCGGCGATGGTCGGCGGCGGCCGCAACGCCCGGCCCGGCCAGGCGAGCCTCGCGCATAACGGCGTGCTCTTCCTCGACGAACTGCCGGAATTCGAGCGCCGGGTCATCGACGCCCTGCGCGAACCCATCGAGACGGGCGAGATCCATGTCTCGCGCGCCAACGCCCATATCCGCTACCCGGCGCGTTTCCTGCTGGTTGCCGCCGCCAATCCCTGCCGCTGCGGCGAGATCGCCGACGCCGCCCGTGCCTGTTCCAAGGCGCCGCGCTGCGGGTCCGACTACCTGGGGCGGATCTCGGGGCCGATGATGGACCGCTTCGACCTGCGCATCGAGGTGCCGCAGGTCGCCATCGAGGATCTGGGCCTGCCGGCGACCGGCGAAAGCTCGGCCAGCGTTGCGGCCCGCGTCGCCGAGGCGCGCGCCGTGCAGGCCCGGCGCTTCGCCGGCCACCCGGCGGCACGGGTGAATGCCGACGCCTCGGGCCGGCTGCTCGAGGAGATCGCGCCGCTCGACAGCGAATGCCGGACGCTGCTGGTGCTGGCGGCCGAGCGGCTGGGCCTGACACCGCGCGGCTATCACCGCATCCTGCGCAGCGCCCGTACCATCGCCGACCTGGACGGCTCCCCGGTCATCCGCCAGCCGCACCTGGCCGAGGCGCTGTCCTACCGCTTGCCCTTCGGCCGGCCGGATTGAGGGCGTGCCCGCCGGTGCGTCGGCGGCAGGTCAGAGGCCGCGCGTCTTTGGGCTGGGTTCAGGCGACGTCTTGCCTTGCCGGCGTTATGGCCGCCTTGCGCTGGAGCTCGACGGATTCCCGCGCCGGCGGAGGGGTGCGGAACCCAGATCCTTGCGCAGGATGCCTTCATGAGAGCTCAGAACAGCGCCAGGGAAACGAAAGTCTTCGCACGGCGCCGACCTCGATCACGCCCCTTGCGCCAACGGCGTGCGGGGATCGACCTTGCCATGGCGAGGCTCGGCCGCCGGTCGAGGTGATGAAGCCGGTCATCGACGCGACTCATGCAGCGGCTTCACCTGGCGCGACTCGGAAGGCTCCCTGCCCGTCCGGAGGCAGCCCTCGGACCTGTGGCGGGCCGGTTCTGGCCCGTCATCGCCGCCGATGCCCGGACGACTGCCGGCCGTCTATGTCGGCATCTCGGCACATGCCGGCTTTGCGCCCGATGCCCTAGAGAGGCGGTTCACAACCGCCAACCGGGCAAGGGCAAAAGCACGGGCACGGGCACGGGCACGGGCACGGGCACGGGCACGGGCACCAAAGGCTGTCGCATCAGACAACATCTGCCGATATGCACCGAACGCCTGCCCGCGGCGAGCATCGAGTCCCCGGTCGGCAGCGCCGACAACAGCGATCACAAAGCCTTGGCCGACGAACGTCCGCGTCCAAGGCCGAGGTCGCCCCGCGCGCGGGACGTGGCGCAGGGTCATCGCGATGAAGCACCGCACGCCGGAAGAGGCGGGTGGGTTCAACAGCGGCCGTCTGCTCGAGCGATCGGGACATCCCGCCAACCGAAACCCACCTCGACGGAAACCGGCGCCATGGTCGCGGAACCAGCGTCAATCAGCCTCCGGCGAACCGGGTGCGGTCTCCTTCGTTGTGCAAAATGCCGGAAGCACCGCGATACTGACCGGATGTCGCCACCGGTGCGAAACCGGCCGCCATTTCCGGATGATCTGACAGCCCGGCTCTAATCCGCACCCGCATATTGCCAACCGGTGCTGCAGGCTCGCCATCCTTCAACCGGCAAATATCAGCGCCCCCGCAGGGTGCTGGGAATGCTGCAAGACGACGTCCAGCCACGGAACCATTCGCAATCGAGACTTCACCTGCCCGATAGTCCTGTCCGCCGCAGCCGTGTGCCGGTCCGGACGAACCCGGCCGTCAGCCTCGCTCAGCCAACCGTCGCTCGATCGCCTCCCAGATCAGCGCCGCTGCGTTGATGCCATCGAACCGCTCGAGTTCCTGGATGCCGGTGGGCGAGGTGACATTGATCTCGGTCAGCCAGCCGTCGATCACGTCGATACCGGTGAACAGCAGCCCCTTTTCGCGCAGAACCGGGCCGATGCGGGCGCAGATCTCGTATTCGCGCTCGGTGAGGCCGATCTTCTCCGGCCGCCCGCCGACATGCATATTAGAGCGCGCCTCGCCCGCCGCCGGCACACGGTTGATGGCGCCGACGGGCTCGCCATCGACCAGAATGATGCGCTTGTCGCCCCTGACCACCGCGGGCAGGTATTTCTGCGCGATGATCGGCTCGCGACTGTTGGCAAGAAAGGTCTCGACCAGCGAGGACAGGTTCGGATCGTCGGGCCGCATGTGAAAGATGCCGACCCCGCCATTGCCGTAAAGCGGCTTGAGGATGAAATCGCCATGCCGCTCTCGAAAGGCGCGGATTTGTGCCAGATCGCGGGTGATCAGCGTCGGCGGCGTCAGCTCGGGGAAATCCAGCACCAGAAGCTTCTCGGGGCTGTTGCGTACCCAGAACGGATCGTTGACCACATAGGTCGCAGGATGCACCCGCTCCAGCAAATGCGTGGTGGTGATGTAACCCATGTCGAAGGGCGGATCCTGCCGCAGCCAGACCACGTCGAATTCCGACAGGTCGACCTCGGCCCAGTCGCCGAACGTCACATGGTTGCCCTGCTCGCGCCGCAACGCAACGGGACGGCCGCGGGCCGTGACCCTTCCCTCGCAATAGCTCAGCCGGTCGGCGGTGTACTGGAACAGCCTGTGGCCGCGGGCCTCGGCCTCCAGCCCCAGCCGGAAAGTGCTGTCACCGTCGATCGAGACCTGCTCGATCGGGTCCATCTGCAGGGCCACATAAAGACTCATGTCATCATCCCCAGCCTGTTTCGAGCGATCTTGTCGCGCGCGCGGGCCGGGTTTGCAAGCCGCCGCGGTCAGTTCATGCCAAAGGCATTCTCGATGATCTCGACCCGGCCGAGTTGATCGACCAGTGCGGCATCGAACCGCATCACGGTCAGCAGCCCGGCCGGCAGGCGCCCGCAATATTCCAGCGCAGCCTGGCAGATCCGGGCGATCTGCCGGCCGCTGATCCGCTCGGCCGCGCGGGCATGACAACGCGATGTCTTGACCTCGACAAAGGCATATTCCTCGTCCTTGCGCAGGATGAGGTCGATTTCGCCGCCCCGGCCGTGCCAGCGCTCGGCCAGAACTTCATAGCCGCGCCGGCGATATTCCCGCGCCACCGATTCCTCGGCGAACCGGCCAGCCGACCAGGCGACGGCCCCGCGTCGTGCCCGGATGCCCGTGGCCGAGACAGGGGTTCCCTCGGAGATTCTTTCGAACTTCATTCCCGTTCCCTCTTCATCTCGACCGCCAGCGCATAGACCTCGCGCCGGGGCAAACCGAACCGCGCGGCGACCTCTGCCGCCGCCGCCTTCACGGGCAATGCGCCCAGCAATCCTTCCAGCGCCGCACGCAAGCTGCCCTCGTCCGCGACAACGGGTTCGGGACGCCCGAACAGCATCACAACCTCGCCACGCAATCCTTCCTCAGGGATTCTTTCGGCCAGCTCGGCCGCACTGCCCCGCATCACCTCTTCGAATTTCTTCGTCAGCTCCCTGCAGATCACCGTAGTCCGATTCGCCTCACTCTCGCACAGGTTTTCCAACAATTGCTTAACGCGTCTCGGGCTTTCGAAGACGATCACCGTCGCATCGATCTTTTGCCAGCTCGCGATCCATTTTCGACGCGCGCCTGCCGCTGCCGGCGGAAAGCCCACGAACAGGAAACGGTCGCTGGGCAGGCCCGAGACCGACAGCGCCGCCAGCGCCGCCGAAGGTCCGGGCAGCGCCCTGACGACAAATCCTGCCTCGGCAGCATCCCGCGCAAGCCGGTAGCCGGGATCGGCGACCAGCGGCGTGCCGGCATCCGAGGCATAGGCCACCGATTTCCCCTCGCCCAGCGCCGCAAGGATCGCCGGCCGCGCCCGGTCGGCATTGTGGTCGTGATAGGCGACGAGGCGCCGGCCCCGGACCGGAATGCCGTGAATATCCAGCAGGTGCCGGAGGTTGCGGGTATCCTCGGCGGCCAGCATATCGGCCGTGTTCAGCACGTCGAGCGCCCGGAGCGTGATGTCGCGCGCCGCTCCGATCGGGGTCGCGACCAGGTAGAGGCCCGGCTCGGGCGGGACGGCCGAGACGGTCAGGGAAACCGGCCGTGCGCCCGTCCCGGTTGTGCTGGCGCCATCCTCCATCGCGGATCCCTTTCTCTCTGCCGGGGCAAGTTGCCATGTCCGGAATATGCCAATAACCTGCCCTCATCAAACCCCCAGCCTCGATCCAACAGGGAATCACGCCATGACCGTCCTGAAAACGATCCGCGGCGCCTTCGACCTGCGCCGTCCGCTGGCGCGCGTCGGAGCTGTCCTTGCCGCCGTGACGCTTGCCGCCTGCCAGCCCATCGAGATGGGGGCCTCGGGTCCGCAGACCGGTCAGAACATCGACCCGTCGCAGCCGGTCCCGGTGGCGCTTCTGGTGCCGGGCGGCACCGGCAGCGCGGATCTGGACTGGCTGGCGCGGTCGCTGGCCAATTCGGCCAAGATGGCGGCAGCCGATGCGCGCGGCGCGACCATCGACCTGCGGGTCTATGACGCCGGCTCCGAGCCCGGCGCCGCCGTCGCCATGGCCAACCGCGCCGCGGACGAGGGCGCCAAGATCATCCTGGGCCCGCTTTTCGCCGACAGCGCCAATGCCGTCGGCAATGCCATGGCGCCGCGCGGCGTGAACGTGCTGTCCTTCTCGAACAATACCGACATCGCCGGCGGCAATGTCTTCGTGCTGGGCAATACCTTCGACAATGTCGCCGACCGGCTGGTGAAATACGGCGTCAGGAACGGCAAGCGCCGCATCCTGATGGTGGCCGAGGACGATGCCGCCGGTCAGGTCGGCGCCCGCGCCATCCAGCGCGCCGTTCAGAAGAACGGCGCCACCCTGGCCGGTACGGCGGTGCATCCGCTGTCCAAGCAGGGCATCGACGGCATCGTGCCGAACGTCGCCTCGGCGGCGCTGTCGGGCAATGTCGATGCGGTGTTCCTGACCGCGAACCAGGGCGCGGTGCTGCCCTATCTGACCGACCAGCTGGCCAAGGCCGGCGTCAGCTCGGCCACGGTGCAGATGATGGGGCTGACGCGCTGGGACCAGCCCTCGGCCCGGCTGCAGCTGCGCGGCGTGCAGGGCGGCTGGTTCGCCATTCCCGACACCACCATGAAGGCGCAGTTCGACCAGCGCTATCGCGCCGCCCATGGCGAGGCCCCGCATGAGCTGGGCTCGCTGGCCTATGACGGCGTCTCGGCCATCGCCGCCCTGGTGCGCGCCGGCAAGCGCAATGCGCTGACCACCTCGGGGCTGACGCAGAATTCGGGCTTCGCCGGGATTTCGGGCGCGTTCCGCCTGAAGCGCGACGGCACCAACGAGCGGGCGCTGGCCGTGGCCACCGTGCGCAACAATCAGGTGGTGGTGCTGGATCCGGCACCGCGCAGCTTCGGCGGCTTCGGTTTCTGATCTTGAGCGCCAAGGATACCGACGCCCTGCCGCAAAGCGCCCCGGCCCTGCCCGGGGCGCATTCGCTGTTCAGCCCTGAAAGCTTCTTGCCCGCGCTGTCCGAGGCGCTGGCCGACGTCGCGGAGCCGCGCGAGATCCGCGCCCGGACGGTGGCGATCCTGGCCGCGGCCCGCGCCGCCGCCATGGCCGACATCGCCGCGGGCTTCATGTCCCACCCCCGCGCGGCGCGCGAGACGGTGCGCGCCATCGCCAGCCTGACCGACGCCACGGTCGCCGCCGTGCATCACGTCGCCACCACCATCCTGCATCCGGTGACCACCCCCACCGATGCCGAGCGGCTGGCGGTGCTGGCCATCGGCGGCTACGGCCGCGCCGAGATGGCGCCGCAATCCGACGTGGACCTGTTGTTCCTGACGCCGTGGAAAATCTCGGGCTGGGTCGAGAGCGTGGTGGAATCCATGCTCTACATGCTCTGGGACCTGAAGATGAAGATCGGCCAGGCCACGCGCTCGGTCGATGACTGTCTGCGGCTGGGGGCCGGCGACATCACCATCCGCACCAGCCTGCTGGAGCACAGGCTGGTCTGCGGCCATGCCGCCACCGCCGAGACCCTGCGCGACCGGCTGTGGGCCGATCTGTTCGACAACACCGTCCCCGAATTCATCGAGGCGAAACTCGCCGAACGCGCCGAGCGCCACCGCCGCCAAGGCGGTCAGCGCTATGTGTTGGAACCCAATGTCAAGGAGGGCAAGGGGGGGTTGCGCGACCTGCAAACCCTCTACTGGATCGCGAAATACATCCATCGCGTCGACCGCGCCGTGGAACTGGTCGATCTGGGCTTCTTCACCCGCGAGGAGCACCTGACCTTCTGGCAGGCCGAGGATTTCCTTTGGGCGGTGCGCTGCCACCTGCACCTGATCGCCGGCCGGCCGCAGGACCAGTTGACCTTCGACATGCAGGTCGAGGTGGCCAGGCGCATGGGCTATCGCGACCTGGGAGGCCGCCGCGCGGTCGAGATCTTCATGCAGGACTATTTCCTGCATGCCACCAAGGTGGGCGAACTGACCCGCGTCTTTCTGGTCGCGCTGGAGGCGCGGCACCTCTACAAGGCGCCGATCATGAACCTGCTGTTCCAGCGCCGCCGCCGGGTCCGCGCCGGGTTCCGCGTGGATCGCGGCCGGCTGACCTATGTCGACGAAAAGCAGTTCCTGTCCGACCCGCTGAACATCCTGCGGCTGTTCGAGGAGGCGCTGCGCACCGGCATCCTGATCCATCCCGACGCCATGCGCGCCGTGGCGGCGAATCTCGAGACGATCGACGACCGCATGCGCTCGGACCCCGAGGCGGTGCGGCTCTTTCTGGACCTGCTGCTAAAGCACGGCAACCCGGAACGCTCGCTCAGACGGATGAACGAGCTTGGGGTGCTTGCGGCCTTCATCCCGGAATTCGCGCCGGTGGTGGCGATGATGCAGTTCAACGTCTATCACCATTACACCGTGGACGAGCACCTGATCCAATGCGTCGCCGCCCTGGCCGCCATCGAGCGCGGCGAGGATGCCGAGGATCTGCCGGTGGTCAGCAAGATCATGCGGGGCAAGATGAACCGGCGGGTGATCTACCTTGCCGTGCTGCTGCACGACATCGGCAAGGGCCGGGCCGAGGACCATTCGATCCTGGGCGCCCGGCTGGCGCGGCGCATCTGCACCCGCTTCGGCCTGCCGGCGGACGAGATCGAGACCATCGAATGGCTGATCCGCAACCACCTGCTGATGTCGGACGTGGCGCAGAAACGCGACATCGCCGATCCGCGCACGCTGCGCGACTTCGCCAAGGCGGTGAAGACGATCCGGCGTCTCGACATGCTGCTGGTGCTGACGGTCTGCGACATCCGCGGCGTCGGCCCCGGCACCTGGAACAACTGGAAGGCGATGCTGCTGCGCAAGCTGCACCAGGAAACCACGGCGGCGCTGGAGAACGGTCTTGAGGAGCTGAACCGCGACAAGCGCACCGGCGAGGCCAAGCGCTCGCTGCGGCACCTGCTGACCGCCAAGGGCTGGGAGCCCCGGGCGATCAAGGCGGAACTGGGCCGGCATTACGACAACTACTGGCCGGGCCTGCCGACCGACACGCATTACGTCTTTGCCGAGATGCTGAAGGATCTGGGCGATGACGAGATCCGCACCGACCTGCATCCCGACACCGACCGCGACGCGACCCGCGCCGCCTTCGTGCTGGCCGACCATCCCGGCATCTTCTCGCGCATGGCCGGGGCGCTGGCGCTGGTCGGGGCGAATATCGTCGATGCCCGCACCTATACCACCAAGGACGGTTTCGCCACGGCGGTGTTCTGGCTGCAGGATGCCGATGGCCATCCCTATGCCACCGACCGGCTGCCGCGGCTGCGCGCCATGATCCAGCGCACCCTGAAGGGCGAGATCGTCGCGCGCGAGGCGCTGGCCGGCCGCGACAAGCCCAGGAAGCGCGAGGCCGCCTTCCGCTTCCCGACCCATATCACCTTCGACAACGAGGGCAGCGACGTCTACACCGTCATCGAGGTCGATACCCGCGACCGCCCCGGCCTGCTTTACGACCTGACGCGGACCCTGGCCGACAACCATATCCAGATCGCCAGCGCGGTGATCGCCACCTTCGGGGCGCAGGTGGTGGACACCTTCTATGTCAAGGACATGTTCGGACTGAAGCTGCACCAGGCCGGCCGCCGCGAGTCGCTGGAAAAGAAGCTGCGCCAGGCGATCAAGGACGGCGCCGAACGGGCCGAAAAGGCCGAGCGACCGCTGGGCGGGACGTTCTGAGGGACCAAAGATGCAACCGATCAGACTAATCCGGGGCTTCCTCTCGGTGGGGGCGTGGACGCTGGGCAGCCGCGTCGTGGGCTTCGTCCGCGACGTGATGATCGCGGCCTATCTGGGCACCGGCCCGGTGGCGCAGGCCTATATCGTCGCCTTCACCCTGCCCAACATGTTCCGCCGCTTCTTCGCCGAGGGTGCCTTCAACACCGCCTTCGTGCCGATGTTCGCCAAGCGGCTGGAAAGCGACGAGAACCCGCGCGGCTTTGCCGAAGAGGCCTTTTCGGGACTGTTCTCGGTGGTGCTGATCGTCTCGCTGGTCGCGCATCTGGTCATGCCCTGGCTGGTGCTGCTGCAGGCGGCGGGCTTTCAGGGCGACGAGCGTTTCGAGCTTGCGGTGATCTATGGCCGCATCTGCTTTCCCTATATCCTGTTCATCTCGCTGACGGCGCTGCTTTCGGGGCTGCTGAACGCCGGCGGCCGCTTCATGGCCGCCGCCGCCGCGCCGGTGCTGATGAATTTCGTGCTGATCGCCGCCATGCTGCTGGCCGATTGGCGGGGCTGGGACATGGGGCTGGCCATGGCCTGGTCCACGCCCATCTCGGGCATCGCGCAGCTTTTCACCGTCTGGTGGGCGGCGAAGCGCATGGGCTTCCCGCTGCGCCTGCGTCGGCCGCGGCTGACACCGGACATGCGGCGGCTGCTGGCCGTCGCCGCGCCGGCGGTGCTGGCCGGCGGCGT
This sequence comes from Paracoccus simplex, assembly GCF_042648325.1. Taxonomy (NCBI): domain Bacteria; kingdom Pseudomonadati; phylum Pseudomonadota; class Alphaproteobacteria; order Rhodobacterales; family Paracoccaceae; genus Paracoccus; species Paracoccus simplex. The sequence goes on from NZ_JBHRXE010000008.1 coordinate 155,258, forward strand.
GGTGCAGGTCAACCTGCTGGTCGGGCGGCAGGTCGGCTCGTTCTTCGACGGCGCCATCGCCTGGCTGACCAATGCCGACCGGCTGTATCAGCTGCCGCTGGGCGTGGTGGGCATCGCCATCGGCATCGTGCTGCTGCCCGACATCTCGCGCCGGCTCAAGAACGACGATACCGGCGGCGGCCGCCATGCTTATAACCGCGCTGCCGAATTCGCGCTGTTCCTGACCGTTCCGGCCGCCGTGGCGCTGGTGGTGATGGCCTATCCGCTGATCTCGGTGCTGTTCCGGCGCGGCGCCTTCCTGACCGCCGATGTCGGGCCGACCGCCGTGGCGCTGGCGATCTACGGCCTGGGCCTGCCGGCCTTCGTGCTGCAAAAGGTGCTGCAACCGCTGTATTTCGCCCGCGAGGATACCCGCACCCCGTTCCGCTTCGCGGTCTGGTCCATGGTGGTGAATGCGGTGGCGGCGCTGGGGCTGGCGCCCTTCATCGGCTTTTCCGCCGCCGCCTGGGGCACCACCATCGCCGGCTGGACCATGGCGGCGCAGCTTTGGCGCGGCACGAAAGCCTTTGGCGAGGCGGCCGAGTTCGACGACCGCTTCCGCCACCGCCTGCCCCGCATCTGCGCCGCATCCGCGGTGATGGGCGCGGTGATCTGGGGGCTGATCCTGGTCTTGGGCGACGCATTGGAGCAGTCCGGAACCCGTTACCTGGCGTTGGCCGCGCTGGTGCTGGCCGGCATGGCGACCTATGGCGCCGCGGCGCTGGTGCTGGGCGCCTTCCGGCCCTCGGACCTGCGCGCGGGCTTCCGCCGTCAGCGCTGACGGATCTGGCGCATCACGCGCCCGATCCCGCCCGGCACCACCAGGAACGACAGAAGGAAGCCGCAGCAGAAGCCGGCGATCTCGGCGATCCAGGTCAGGCTGCCATCCTGAAACAGGATGCCGAAGACCAGCTGGAAGGCCAGCAGCATGCCGATCAGCGTGAAGGCGCGCAGGCGGTTGGCGTTTTCCTGCCCCAGCCGGGTCCAAAGCAGGAAGGTGAAGGCGCCGACGAAGCCGTAGACCGCCGGATAGCCGCCGATCAGTGGCTGAAAGCGGAATTGCGGCAAAAGCCCCGCGGCCAGCGTATAGACCAGCGCCCCGCCGATGGCCGAGCCGAAGAACAGCGCCAGCACCGCCCAGGCGCGGAACTGGCTCGCGATCAGGTTCCCCAGCGCCAGGGTGAAGACGATCACGAACAGCGCATGGGTCAGCGACAGATGCACGAAGGGATAGGTCAGGATGCGCCAGCTCTGGTCCAGCAGGAACAGCTTCATCTGCCACAGCCGCAGCACGAATTCCGGGATATAGGCGGTGCGCTCGACGGCGATCTGGCGCATGGCGAGGCCGGCCCCCTGCCCGCCGCCGCCGACGAAGCCAAGCTGGCCCAGCCCGAACACCGCCTCGCTGGCGATCATCGGCAGGGCGATCATCCAGACCACGGCGGGCACGGGATTCAGCGGCGATTCATCGTAACCGGGTCGCATCTAGGCTCCTTTCCAGTGGGCTGTTGCGCCCGGACGGGGCAAGAGGTAAGCCAGCCCCCGGGATTTTCCAAGCAGGTAGTGCCATGACCACGAGCTTCGCCAAGCGCATTTTCTCCGGCATCCAGCCCTCGGGCGGGCTGACGCTGGGGAACTATCTGGGCGCGCTGAAACGCTTTGCGGATTATCAGGGCAAGGGGGCCGAGACGATCTATTGCGTCGTCGACCTGCATGCGATCACCGTCTGGCAGGAGCCCGAGAAGCTGAGGCACAACACCCGCGAGGTGGCGGCGGCCTTCATGGCTTCGGGCGTCGACCCCGAGGTCTCGATCCTGTTCAACCAGAGCCAGGTTTCCCAGCACGCGGAACTGGCATGGCTTTTCAACACCGTGGCGCGGGTCGGCTGGATGTATCGCATGACCCAGTTCAAGGACAAGGCCGGCAAGAACAGCGAGAACTCGTCGCTGGGCCTTCTGGCCTATCCCTCGCTGATGGCCGCCGACATCCTGGCCTATCACGCCACCGCCGTGCCGGTGGGCGAGGACCAGAAGCAGCACCTGGAGCTGACCCGCGACATCGCCGCCAAGTTCAACCACGATTACGGCGTCGATTTCTTCCCGATCACCGAGCCCCTGATCGAGGGCACGGCGACCCGCGTCATGAGCTTGCGCGACGGCGGCAAGAAGATGTCGAAATCCGATCCCTCGGATGCCAGCCGCATCAACCTGACCGACGATGCCGACGCCATCGCGCAGAAGATCCGCAAGGCCCGCACCGATGCCGACCCGCTGCCCGGGGCGATGGAAGGCCTGAAGGACCGGCCCGAGGCGAAGAACCTCGTCAACATCTACGCCGCGCTTTCGGGCGAGACCGGCGACCAGGTGCTGGCGCGGTTCGAAGGCCAGGGCTTCGGCAGCTTCAAGCCCGCCCTGGCCGAGATCGCGGTCGAGGTGCTGGCGCCGATCACCCGACGGATGACCGAGTTCATGGCCGACCCGGCCGAGATCGACCGCATCCTCGGCCGCGGCGCCGGTCAGGCGCAGGCCATCGCCGAGCCGATCGTCGCGCGCGCCAAGGACATCATGGGCATGATCCGCTCGCGCTGAGCGCCCGCAAATGTTCCAATGACTTCCCGGCAGGATGGGCTATGATTCCCCTCATCCTGCCGCAAAACGGGAAAGACCATGCCTGACCTGCTGTCGAGGATGCTCGGCGAACACCCCTGGCTTCTGGCCGACGGGGCGACCGGGACCAATCTCTACAACATGGGGCTGGCGCCGGGACAGGCGCCGGACCTGTGGTGCGAAACCCATCCCGACAAGGTGCGCGAACTGCACCGGCAGATGATCGCCTCGGGTGCCGACATCATCCTGACCAACAGCTTCGGCGCCAATGCCAGCCGGCTGCGGCTGGCCAAGGCCGAGGCCCGGGTCGGTGCGTTGAACCGCGCCGCCGCCCGGCTGGCGCGCGAGGCGGTGGCCGAGGCCGGCCGCGCGGTGCTCGTCGCCGGCTCGATGGGTCCGATCGGCGAGATCATGGCGCCGATGGGCCGGCTGACCGAGGCCGAGGCCACCACCATGTTCACCGAACAGGCGCAGGCGCTGAAGGAAGGCGGCGCCGATGTGCTGTGGATCGAGACGATCAGCGCCGCCGAGGAGATGCGCGCCGCCGCCAGGGCCGCGCAGGCCGTGCGCATGCCCTGGTGCGGCATGATGAGCTTCGAGCCGGGCGGGCGCAGCATGATGGGGGTGACGCCGCCGCAGCTCGCGGCGCTGATCGACCGGCTGCCCTATCCGCCGCTGGCCTATGGCGCGAATTGCGGCACCGGCCCGGCCGAGCTGCTGCTGGCGGTGGCGGGCTTCGCCGCCTCCGGCAACGAGCGGCCGCTGATCGCCAAGCCCAATGCCGGCGTGCCGCGCTATCAGGACGGCGGGCTGATCTATGACGCGACGCCCGAGGTCATGGCGGAATTCGCCGTGCTGGCCCGCGACATGGGCATCCGCATCGTCGGCGGCTGCTGCGGCACCACGCCCGCGCATCTGGCCGCCATGCGCGACGCGCTGGTCGAGGCGCCGCGCGGACCGCGCCCCACCCCCGATGCGATCTCGGCCCGCATCGCTGAAGCCATGGGACCGGGCGAATAGTCAGAACAGCGGCAACTGGTCCCCCGGCCGGGGCGGCGGGCCGAAGCGGCTGCAATCCAGCACCTCGGCTTCGCGCACCAGCCCCAGCCGCTTACGGGCCAGCCGGAAACGCTGGCGCAGGAGTTCCGCCTCGACCCCCTCGCCCCGCATCCGGCTGCCGAAACGCGGATCGTTGTCGCGCCCGCCGCGCATCGCCTGCACCCGCGCCATGACATGCGCCGCCTTGCCGGGATGGTGACGGTCCAGCCAGTCGCGGAACAGCGGCGCCACCTCCAGCGGCAGCCGGACCGGGATCATGCTGGCGGCGCTGGCCCCGGCATCGCGGGCGGCCTGCATGATGCGCTCCATCTCGTGCTCGGTCAGCACCGGGATCACCGGCGCCACCATGACCCGCACCGGCACGCCCGCCTCGGCCAGGCCGCGGATCATCCGCAGCCGGGTCGAGGGCGCCGGGGCCCGCGGCTCCATCTGCCGCGCCAGCTCCGCGTCCAGCGTGGTGATCGAGACGCCGGCCATCACCTGTCCCTTGGCCGCCATCGCCCCCAGCAGATCAAGGTCGCGCATCACCGTGGCACCGCGCGTCACCAGGCTCAGCGGATGGTTCCAGTCATGCAGCACCTGCAGACAGCCGCGCATGATGCCCAGCTTCGCCTCGACGGGCTGGTAGGGGTCGGTATTGGTGCCGAAGGCGATGGGCGCCACCGCATAGCCGCGCCGGCCGATCTCGGCTTCCAGCAGTTCGGGGGCATTGGGCTTGGCGGTAATGCGCGTCTCGAAATCCAGCCCCGGCGACAGGCCCAGATAGGCGTGGCTCGGTCGGGCAAAGCAATAGATGCAGCCATGCTCGCAGCCGCGATAGGGGTTGATCGAGCGGTCGAAGGGGATGTCGGGCGAGGTGTTGCGGGTGATGATCGAGCGCGCCCGCTCCTGCGCGACCTCGGTGCGCAGCAGGGCCTGTTCCTCGGGGATGTCCCAGCCGTCATGCTGGCGCTCGGCCTGATAGGGCTCGAAGCGGCCGGCGGGGCGCGAGTCGGCGCCGCGGGCGCGCAGGATCTCGTCGGGGTTGCGGGGTGGCAGGGTCATGCCACCACACTAGAACATTTAGCGAACATTTTCCAGCGCCGGCACGCATCCCCGCCCGGAATCGGCCGAAGCAGGCCCAACTGCCGCGCCGGTTGCGGCACGGGGCTTTTCGCCGGGGCATTTGCCACCCATATTGAGAAGAATGGAGGGTGCCATGCCGTTGCCGCATTTCCTGATCCTGATCCTTGCCGTGGTCCTGGCTGCGGGGCTGACGATCTGGGCGGCAAGCGCCGCGGGCGTTCCGCTGCTGGCCATCGGATTGCTGGCGCTGGCGGCGGCGGGCATCGCGCATCTGACCATGCGCGACCATCATTCCCGCTAGGAGCCACCCGGCAATTCCGCCGCCGCGAGCCGCGGAGATTGGCCTTGAGGGGGTTCCGGATTTGTGATTTGTAGAGGATCGTTGCGGGTGTGGTGGAATGGTAGACGCAGCGCACTCAAAATGCGCCGCCGCAAGGCATGTCGGTTCGAGTCCGACCACCCGCACCAATCCCCCCTCTGAATCGTTCCGGTAAATCGCGCCAAGCGGCGCGTCCCGCAGCCGGCCGTAGCACGGCCGGAGCTTCGGCGGTGCGGACGCGCGCCCCGGCTCACGCGCTGGCAGGAAAAAAAGCGGCAGCCGGCATGAGCATCATACCGGCTGCGTCGGAGCATCACTTCCAGATCGGCGCGTGGCGGTTCACGTCCTTGTAAAGCAGATAGCGGAAATTCCCCGGCCCGCCGGCATAGCAGCATTGCGGGCAGAAGGCGCGCAGCCACATGAAATCGCCGGGCCCGACCTCGACCCAGTCGCGGTTCAGGCGATAGACCGCCTTGCCCTCGATCACGAACAGCCCGTGCTCCATCACATGCGTCTCGGCAAAGGGGATCGAGCCGCCCGGCTTGAAGGTCACGATGGTGATATGCATGTCGTGACGCATATCGGTCGGGTCCATGAAGCGGGTGGTGGCCCAGCTGTCATGGGTATCGGGCATCGGGATCGGGGCGATGTCGCGTTCGTTGGCGACGATGACGTCGGGCTTCTCCAGCCCCTCGACGGCCTGCCAGCGCTTGCGCCACCAGTGGAAGCGCGCGGTCTCGGCGCCGTTCCTGACCGACCAGGCCAAGCCGGCCGGGATATAGGCGAAGCCGCCGGGCTGCAGATCATGCGCCTGGCCGTCGATGGTCAGCGTGATGGCGCCTTCGGTGACGAAGATCGCCGCCTGCACGCCCGCATCGTCCTCGGGCCGGTCCGAGCCGCCCTGCGGCTGCAATTCGACGATATACTGGCTGAAGGTCTCGGCGAAGCCCGAGAGCGGCCGGGCGATCATCCACATCCGCATCCCCGTCCAGCCCGGCAGGAAGCTGGTGACGATGTCGCGCATCGTGCTGGCGGGGATGACGGCATAGGCCTCGGTGAAGGTGGCGGTGTCCGTGGTCAGGTCGGTCTGCGGCGGCAGGCCGGCGAAAGGCCCGGCATAGGTCGGGGTCTTGGCGGTCATCTCAGGTCTCCGTTGCGCCGGGATCGCTTTGCCCGGTCCGTCTGTGGCGGTCCCGGCCCGCCATGGCGGCGGCCGGGGTCGGGCTCAGTTGCTGCCCAGCATCTGCTGCAGGCGCAGCGCGCCGATGCGGCTGACCTGGCGCTCGGCCTCGACGCGCTCGGTGGCGGTGTCGTTGTCGATGCGCCGGCGCATGGCGGCCATGATCCCCGGCTTGTCGTGGTCGCGCACCGCGATGATGAAGGGGAAGCCGTGCTTTTCCACATAGGCGGTGTTCAGGCGGTCGAACTCGGCCCGCTCGGCATCGGTCAGGCTGTCCAGCCCGGCGCTGGCCTGTTCGGCGGTGCTGTCGGCGGTCAGGCGCTTGGCCGCGGCCAGCTTGCCGGCCAGGTCCGGGTGCGCCAGCAGCACGGCCAGCCGCTCCTCGTCCGAGGCGCTGCGGAACACCTGCGCCATGCGCGCCGCCAGCCCGGCGGCGGTGTCGTGGATGGCGCCCATCTCGCCGTCCCAGACCCGCTCGGCGATCCAGGGCGAATGCTCGTAGATGCCGCCGAATGTCTCGACGAACGCCGCGCGCTCCATCTGCGAGGGGCGCGGTCGGGGCTGCCAGGGATGCGTCCCGGCCCAGTGCCGCGCGATGTCCAGCCGGGTGGCGAACCAGACCCCCTCGTGGTTGCGGGCATGGTCCAGGAAGCGCTTGACCGCCATGGCCCGGCCCGGCCGGCCGGCCAGGCGGCAATGCAGGCCGATCGACATCATCTTCGGCGCCCCGGCCTCGCCCTCGGCATAAAGCACGTCGAAACTGTCGCGCAGGTAGTCGAAGAACTCGACCCCGGTGCCGAACCCCTGGCCCGAGGAGAACCGCATGTCGTTGGCGTCCATGGTATAGGGCACCATCAGCTGCGGTTTGCCGTTGTGGACATGCCAATAGGGCAGGTCGTCGGCGATGGTGTCGGCCAGGTATTCGAAGCCGCCCTCCTCGCATCCCAAGCCCACGGTGTTCATCGAGGTGCGGCCCTGGTAGAAGCCGCGCGGCCGCTCGCCGGTGACGCGGGTGTGCAACTCGACGGCGCGGGCGATATGCTCGGCCTCGACCTCGCGCGGGATGTCGCGGTAGTCGATCCATTTATAGCCGTGGGTGGCGATCTCCCAGCCGGCCTCTTGCATGGCGGCGACCTGCTCGGGCGCGCGCTCCAGCGCGGTGGCGACGCCGTAAACCGTAACCGGCACGTCCTTGAGCAGGCGATGCAGGCGCCAGAAGCCCGCGCGCGCGCCATAGTCGTAGATCGATTCCATGTTCCAGTGCCGCTGGCCCGGCCAGGGCTGGCAGCCGATGATCTCGGACAGGAAGGCTTCCGAGGCGGCGTCGCCATGCTCGACGCTGTTCTCGCCGCCCTCCTCGTAATTGATGACGATCTGCACCGCGATCCGGGCGTTTCCGGGCCATTGCGGGTCCGGCGTCCGGGGCCCGTAACCGATCATGTCGCGGCTGTATCGCATCGCTTGCTTCCTTTTCCCTTTTCTGGCTGACTAGCACTCATCACCCTGCCGGCCTGTCAGGCAACCCGAGAATTTCTATAAACAGAGCCAAATTTTCCTTGAAAATACGGTTTATAAACGCTCTGTTGAAACTCTGTCGCTAGACCCTGCATGGTCGTTGAAGATCGCCGGGCATAATCTGGCCACCATGGCGGGGATCCGCCAATGGGAGGAATCATGCCAGACAAGCAATCGGGCCTGACGGCCAGCGGCGCCAGCATCAGTCCAACGGGAGGAACAGTGCTAGACAAGCAATTCGGCCTGACGGCCCATGGCACCAGCATCAGGACCGAGGTGATCGCGGGGATCACCACCTTCCTGACCATGGCCTATATCATCTTCGTGAACCCCGACATCCTGTCCTCGACCGGCATGGACCGCAACGCGGTCTTCGTCGCCACCTGCCTGGCGGCGGCGCTGGGATCGGCGATCATGGCGCTGTGGGCGAACTGGCCCATCGGCATGGCGCCGGGCATGGGGCTGAACGCCTTCTTCGCCTTCACCGTGGTCGGCGCGCTGGGATTCACTTGGCAGCAGGCGCTGGGGGCGGTGTTCATCTCGGGCCTGGTGTTCCTGTTCCTGTCGGTGACCGGCATCCGGCGCTGGCTGATCGCCGGCATTCCCGCATCCATGCGCAGCGCCATCGCCGCCGGCATCGGCATGTTCCTGGGGCTGATCGCGCTGAAGAATTCCGGCATCGTGGTGGACAATCCGGCGACCTTCGTCGGGCTGGGCGACCTGACCCAGACCGGCACGCTGCTGGCGGTGCTGGGCTTCTTCATCATCGCGGCCCTGGACGCGCTGAAGGTGCGCGGCTCGATCCTGATCGGCATCCTGGTCATCACCGTGGTCTCGATCGCGCTTGGCGCCAGCCCGTTCGCCGGGGTGGTCTCGATGCCGCCCTCGATCGCGCCGACCTTCCTGCAGCTCGACGTGGCGGGGGCGCTGACCGTCGGCATCTTCCACGTCATCCTGGTCATGGTGCTGGTCGAGGTCTTCGACGCCACCGGCACGCTGATCGGCGTGGCCAAGCGCGCCGGGCTGCTGACCGAGGGGCCGGCCCATACCAATACCGGGCTGAGCCGGGCGCTGATGGCGGATTCCACCGCGATTCTGGCCGGCTCGATGCTGGGCACCAGCTCGACCACCGCCTATGTCGAAAGCGCCTCGGGCGTGCAGGCGGGCGGGCGCACCGGGCTGACCGCGCTGGTGGTGGCGGTGCTGTTCCTGCTGGCGATGTTCTTCGCGCCGCTGGCGGGCTCGGTCCCGGCCTATGCCACGGCGCCGGCGCTGCTTTACGTCGCCTGCCTGATGGTGCGCGAGTTCGAGGAAATCGAATGGGCCGACGTCACCGAATCCGCCCCGGCGGTGCTGACGGCGCTGATGATGCCCTTCACCTATTCCATCGCCAACGGCCTGGCCTTCGGCTTCGTCAGCTACGCGGTGATCAAGCTGCTGACCGGCCGCGCGCGCGAGGTGCATGCCGCGACCTGGGTGGTGGCCGCGCTGTTCGTGATCCGCTTCGCCTTCTTCATGGAATAAGCGGCGCTTTGGCCTGAAAACGGGGCTCGCCTGGCGGCGGGCCCTTTTTCGTTGCGTCCCCCGGACCCTAGCCCGCCCGGCGGAAGGTCAGGTTGATGCGGCAGGCGCCGGTCAGCGGATGTTCGCCCCGCCGCAGCGTCAGGATGCCGTGCCAGTTCAGCCGCGCCGGCCCGCCCCAGACCACCGCGTCGCCGTGGTTCAGGCTGTGCTTCGCCACCGGATCGCCGCGCTCCGGCCCGCCGAACTGGAACGTCGCCGGCAGGCCCAGCGAGACCGAGACGATGGGCGCGTCGAATCCCGCCTCGTCGCGATCCTGGTGCAGGCCCATCTTCACCCCCGGCACATAGCGGTTGATCAGGCAGGCATCGGGCCGGAAGCCGGGAAAGCCCGCAAGCGCCGCGGCTGCCTCGGCCAACTGCCGGAAGCGCGGCGGCATCTCGGGCCAAAGCTGGCCGGTCAGCGGGTCGCGCGGTTCGTAGCGATAGCCGCGGCGGTCGCTGACCCAGCCAAGCGCGCCGCAATTCGTCATCTCGACGCCGATCCGCCGCCCGCCCGGGGTCTGCATGTGGCGAAAGGGCGAAAGGCCGGCGATGCGCGCGACCTCGTCGAGCATCGCGGGGTCGAGCGCGAAACCGCGCAGGATCACGGCGCCGGAACCGATGGGTTCGTCGCGGCGGGTTCCGAACAGGTCTGGCTCCATGCTGCCCTCCCACGCTATTGTCATGCCACGGCCCTTGACCCACGCGCCCGGCAGTGGCTTTCAGGTTGGGCCACAGCAAAGGACTGATGCCATGCCCCGTCCCCTTGCCGCAATCGCCTTGGCGCTGCTTTGCGCCCTGCCGCTGGCGCCAGCCCAGGCCCAGGCCCAGGCCCAGGATCACAGCGCGGCCGAGATCGCGGCGATCAAGCAGGCGGTGTTCGGCAGTCCCGACCTGCCGGCGATGGGCAATGCCCAGGGCGATGCGGTACTGGTCGAGTTCTCGGATTACAATTGCGGCTTCTGCCGGAAAAACGCGCCGCAGGTGGCGGCGCTGCTGGAATCGGATCCCGGGTTGAAGCTGGTGGTGCACGAGATCCCGATCTTCGGCGAGGGCTCGCGCTTTGCCGCCATGGCGGCGCTGGCCGCGCAGGCGCAGGGCAAGTATCCCGAGTTTCACCGCGCCCTGATGGCGATGCACGGCAAGGCCGAGCAGGCCTCGGTGCTGCGCGTCGCGCGCGAGGTCGGGCTGGACGTGGCGCGGCTGCAACGCGACATGCAGGCGCCCGAGATCACCCAGCGGATCGAGCGGTCGCTGGAACTGGCGGACGAGATCGGGTTGGTCGGCACGCCCAGCTTCATCGCCGGCGACCGGGCGGTGTTCGGCTATCTGAGCAAGGCCGAACTGGCCGAGCTGGTGGCCGAGGCGCGCGCCGCGAAATAGAGCGCGTGCCTTTTGCCTCAGGTGCGGATCTCGACGCCCAGATGCTTGGCGACGGTGAAGATGTCCTTGTCGCCGCGGCCCGACAGGTTCACCACCATGATGTGATCCTTGGGCAAGGCGGGCGCGATCTTGACGACATGGGCCAGCGCATGGCTGGGCTCCAGCGCCGGGATGATGCCTTCCAGCCGGCAGAGGGTCTGGAAGGCCGCCAAGGCCTCGTCATCGGTGACGCTGACATATTCGGCGCGGCCGCGTTCCTTCAGCCAGGCATGTTCGGGACCGATGCCGGGATAGTCGAGCCCGGCGCTGATCGAATGCCCTTCCAGGATCTGGCCTTCCTCGTCCTGCAAGAGATAGGTGCGGTTGCCGTGCAGCACGCCGGGACGGCCGCCGGTCAGGCTGGCGCAATGCTGCATGCGCTCGTCCACGCCCTTGCCGCCGGCCTCGACGCCGATGATGCGCACCGAGGGCTCGTCCAGGAAGGGATGGAACAGTCCCATGGCGTTCGAGCCGCCGCCGATCGCCGCGACCACGCTGTCGGGCAGCCGCCCCTCGCCCTCTTGCTCCTCGAGCTGCCAGCGGGTCTCGCGGCCGATGATGCGCTGGAAGTCGCGGACCATGGCCGGATAGGGATGCGGGCCGGCCACCGTGCCGATGCAGTAGAAGGTGTCGCGCACATTGGTCACCCAGTCGCGCAGCGCATCGTTCATCGCGTCCTTGAGCGTGCCGCGGCCCGAGGTGACCGGCACCACCTCGGCGCCCAGCAGCCGCATGCGGAAGACGTTCGGCGCCTGGCGCTCGACGTCATGGGCACCCATGTAGACGATGCATTGCAGCCCGAAGCGGGCGCAGACCGTCGCGGTCGCCACGCCGTGCTGGCCGGCGCCGGTCTCGGCGATGATCCGGGTCTTGCCCATGCGGCGGGCCAGCAGGATCTGGCCCAGCACGTTGTTGATCTTGTGGCTGCCGGTATGGTTCAGCTCTTCGCGCTTCAGGTAGATCTTCGCGCCGCCCAGCTCCTCGGTCAGGCGGGGGGCGAAATAAAGCGGGCTGGGACGGCCGACGTAATGCTTCCACAGCGCGTCCATCTCGGTCCAGAAGGACGGGTCGTCCTTGGCGCGCTCGTATTCCGCCTCGAGATCGAGGATCAGCGGCATCAGCGTCTCGCTGACGAAGCGGCCGCCGAAGATGCCGAAACGGCCCTGCTCGTCCGGGCCGGTCATGAAGCTGTTGATGAGATCTTCGGCCATGGCTCTCCTCGCGGCGCGGTCGGAATGGGTATTTGGGAAACGGTGAAAGCCCGTCGGAGGGATAGCCCGTCAGAGGGATTTCTTATATCCGATATGCGAAGGGGTAAAGCCGAGCCTGTCGTAGAAGCGATGCGCGTCGCCGCGGCTGCGGTTGGTGGTGAACTGCAGCAGGCGGCAGCCGGCGGCGCGGGCGCGGGCCTCGGCGTCGCCGATCAGCGCCTCGCCGATCCGCTGGCCGCGCAGGTCGGGGCGGACCCGCACGCCCTCGATCTGGGCGCGGCGGGCGGCGGAAAGCGACAGGCCCGAGATGAAGGTGATCTGGTAGCAGGCGGCCAGCTCGCCGCCGATTGCGCCGACGATCAGCTGGTTCGCGGGTTCGGCCTGCATGGCGTCGAAGGCGGCGAGATAGGGGCCGAGGTCATCGCGCTCGCGCGCCCGACCCAGCATGTCGTCGCGCAGCAGGGCGACCACCGCGGCCACCTCGTCGCGCCGCGCCGCGCGGAAAGTGACGGCGGGGCTCACAGGATCGGCGCCGTGGCGCGGGCGATGAAGCGGCGGATGCGTTCGGGATCCTTGACGCCCGGCGCGCTTTCGACGCCCGAGGAGACATCGACCCCCGGCGCGCGGGTCAGGCGCAGCGCCTCGGCCACGTTCTCGGGGGTCAGGCCGCCGGCCAGCAGCCAGGGTTTGAGGATCTGCCGCCCGGCCAGCAGCCGCCAGTCGAACGCGAGGCCGTTGCCGCCGGGCAGCACGGCATCCCTGGGCGGCTTGGCGTCGATCAGCAGCATGTCGGCCACGAGGCCGTAATCCCAGAGCGCATCCAGATCCTGCGGCTCGGCCAGGCCCACCGCCTTCATCACCGGCAGGCCGCTGCGCGCCTTGACCTCGGCCACCCGGGCCGGCGTCTCGGCGCCGTGCAGCTGGATCAGGTCCAGCGGCACCCGCGCCAGCACCGCATCCAGCGCCGCATCGTCGGGATCCACGAACAGCCCCACCTTGGCCACGCCCAGCGGCACCTGCGCGGCGAGCTCGGCCGCCGCCTCGGGCGAGACATGGCGCGGCGATTTCGGGAAGAAGACGAAGCCGACATAGCGCGCCCCGGCCTCGACCGCCGCCGCGAGGCCAGCGGCCTCGGTCAGGCCGCAGATCTTGACGGAAACAGTCATCGGCTCAGCGGGTCGCCGGCAGGTTCGCGCCGGCGGGCTGCACCGCCGGCTTGCGGGCCGGCGCCTCGTCCAGGATGGCCAGAACCTCGTCGCGCGGCGCGGCATGGGTCTTGCGCAGGTGCCCCACCTCGCGCTGCAGATCGGCAAGGTGCTGGGCGCGGCGGTTCGATTCGGCGCGCAGATGCGACTCGCGCAGCCATTCCCAGACCAGCCCGACCAGCACGCCGAAGACCATGGCCAGGAACAGCGCCACAAAGGCCGGCATGGTCAGCGACCATTGCCCGCCGGCAAAGGGCGCGAAGGCCTCGGGCAGCAGGCTGACGGTGACGAGGTCGCGATTCGCCACCGCCAGCAGAATCAGCACGATGGCCAGAATGACAAGGAAGAAGATCCGGATCGCGCGCATGGCTTACTCCGCTGAATGGGTCGCGGACAATCTGGCCTATTCGGCCTCGCCGTTCAACCGCTCGCGCAAGAGCTTGCCGGTCTTGAAGAAGGGCACATGCTTTTCGTCGACGCTGACCGCCTCGCCGGTGCGGGGGTTGCGGCCCTGGCGCGCGTCGCGCTTCTTGACCGAGAAGGCGCCGAAGCCGCGCAGCTCCACCCGGTCGCCGCGTGCCATGGCGTCGATGATCTCCTCGAAGACGGTGTTCACGATCCGCTCGACATCGCGCTGGAACAGGTGCGGGTTCTCTTCGGAGATTTTCTGGATCAGTTCGGATCGGATCATTGCGTTTCCTGAATCTGGTGTTCCAACGAATTCCTGCCCCCGATCATAGGTCGGGCGTTGTGGCAATCAATCCGAGAACGCGCGGCGGCGGGTTTGGTTGCCGTGCTTTTCAAGCCTTTATGGGGCAATACGCGGAAATCCGCAATGAAAAGCGCCCCCGGGACAACCCGGGGGCGCAAGGATCAGCCGACGGGGCGCCTTGCCCCGGTCCGGGCGCGCGGCCTCAGCCGCGGCCCTTCAGCGCGGCGCCCAGGATGTCGCCCAGCGAAGCGCCCGAATCCGAGCTGCCATACTGGTCGATCGCTTCCTTCTCTTCGGCGATCTCGCGGGCCTTGATCGACAGGCCCAGACGGCGGGTCTTGGTGTCGATATTGGTGACGCGGACGTCGACATGGTCACCGACCTGGAAGCGCTCGGGGCGCTGGTCCTGACGGTCGCGGGCCAGGTCCGAACGACGGATGAAGGATTTCATGCCGTTGTATTCGACCTCGATGCCGCCATCCTCGATCGCCGTCACGGTGACGGTGATGACCGAACCACGCTTCACGCCTTCGACGGCTTCGGCCATCTGGTCGTTTTCCAGCGCCTTGATCGACAGCGAGATGCGTTCCTTGTCGACATCCACTTCCTGAACGACGGCTTTCACCACATCGCCCTTGCGGAAATCCTGGATCGCGTCTTCGCCGCGGGCATCCCACGAGATGTCCGACAGGTGAACCATGCCGTCGATATCGCCTTCGAGGCCGACGAACAGACCGAATTCGGTGATGTTCTTGACTTCGCCCTCGATGACGGTGCCGGCCGGGTGGGTTTCGGCAAAGACTTCCCACGGGTTGCGCATGGTCTGCTTGAGACCCAGCGACACGCGGCGCTTGGCTTCGTCGATTTCCAGCACCATGACGTCGACTTCCTGCGAGGTCGAGACGATCTTGCCGGGATGGACGTTCTTCTTGGTCCAGCTCATTTCCGAGACATGGACCAGACCCTCGACACCGGCTTCCAGCTCCACGAAGGCGCCGTAATCGGTGATGTTGGTCACGCGCCCGGTATGGACCGAGCCGATCGGGAACTTCGAGCCGACGGTATCCCACGGATCGGCCTGCAGCTGCTTCATGCCCAGGCTGATGCGGTGGGTTTCCTTGTTGATCTTGACGACCTGGACCTTCACGGTCTCGCCGATCGACAGGATCTCGGACGGGTGGTTGACGCGGCGCCAGGCCATGTCGGTGACGTGCAGCAGACCGTCAACACCGCCCAGATCGACGAACGCACCGTATTCGGTGATGTTCTTGACCACGCCCTCGACCGTCTGACCTTCGGTCAGGTTGGCGATGACTTCGGCGCGCTGTTCGGCGCGGCTTTCTTCCAGGATGGCGCGGCGCGACACGACGATGTTGCCACGGCGGCGGTCCATTTTCAGGATCTGGAACGGCTGCTTCAGACCCATCAGCGGGCCTGCGTCGCGCACCGGGCGGACGTCAACCTGCGAGCCGGGCAGGAACGCGACAGCGCCGCCCAGATCGACCGTGAAGCCGCCCTTGACGCGGCCGAAGATGGCGCCTTCGACGCGCTCTTCGGCGGCATAGGCTTTTTCCAGGCGATCCCAGGCTTCTTCGCGGCGGGCCTTCTCGCGCGAGATCGAAGCCTCGCCGCGGGCGTTCTCGACGCGGTCCAGATAGACCTCGACCTCATCGCCGACGGCGATGGCGGGGGCTTCGCCGGGATTTGCGAATTCTTTCAGATCGACGCGGCCTTCCATCTTGTAGCCGACGTCGATGATGGCCTGGCCCGCCTCGATGGCGATGACCTTGCCCTTGACCACCGAGCCCTCGTCGGGCGTGTCGATGGCGAGGCTTTCGTTCAGGAGGGCCTCGAACTCCTCCATGGTCGCTTTAGCGCACATATAGATCCAGTTTCCTTTTCGATTATTTCTGGCCATGCGGTTGGCTCCGCCGGTCTCTTTGTAGGCGCCGGGATAAGCGCAAAGGGTCGCGGCATGCGCCCGACCCTGTGTGAAGCGGCCTGTTCTGGCCCCATCGCTTACCCTGACGGGCGCGATATAGCCTTCATTCGCCGCTCTGGCAAGCGCCGAGGCCGGGGAAATGCGCCCGGATCTCCTGCGCCAGCAGGGCCACCAGCGCGGCCGCCGGCATGGCGCGGGCACGCGGCGCCCCGGTCCCGCACCATTGCGCCGCGTAATCCGAGCCGCCCGCCACCGCCTGCAGGCGCTTCGCGGCATCATAGGTGATCGGGTAGTCCGGCAGCGGCGGCGCGGCCTCGGCCTCGCCCAATGCGGTCAGCCGGTTGGCGAGCCCGCGCGCCGGCCGGCCCGAGATGGCGCGGGTCATCACCGTGTCGCCGGGCCGGGCCGCGGCCAGCCGGGTGCGATAGGCGTCGTTCGCCGCCGATTCCGGGCAAGCGACGAAGGCCGTGCCCATCTGCACCGCCGCCGCCCCGGCCCGCAGGAAGCGCGCGGCATCGGCGCCGTCCATGATGCCGCCGGCCGCGACCACCGGCAGGCTCAGCTCCAGCAGGTCGCGCATCAGCGCCTCGGTCGACAGCCGCGCGTCGGGACCGTCGGGCTCGAAGATGCCGCGATGCCCGCCGGCCTCGTAGCCCTGGGCGATGATCAGGTCGAGCCCGGCGTCGCGGATCGCCAGCGCCTCGGCGCGCGAGGTGGCAGAGGCGCCCAGCATGGCGCCGCTGCCGCGCAGCGCGGCGATGCGCTCGGCCGCGGGCAGGCCGAAATGGAAGGTGACCAGCACCGGCCGCGCCGCCAGCACCGCGCGCAGCATCTCGTCATGGTCGAGGAAGCTGCGATAGATCTCCTCGATGCGGGCCGGGGGCTCGGCGCCGTAACGACGGAACTCGGGCGCCAGATAGTCGAGCCAGCCGGCCTCGCGCGCCGGATCGGCCTGGGCGGGGCGATGGCAGAACAGGTTGACGCCATAGCGGTCCGAGCCCAGCCGCTCGCGCGTCTCGGCCATCATCGCCGCGGCCTGGGCGGGATTGGCGGCAGCGAGGCCGATCGAGCCCATGCCCCCGGCCCGGCTGACCTCGGCGGCCAGACGCGGCGTCGCGGTGCCGGCCATCGGCGCCTGGATCACCGGCACCCGCAGATCGGAAAACTGAAAAACGCTCTTCATGCCCCTGCCTCCCTGGCGCAGGCGATGGCGCGGGCCACCGCTTCCTCGATGCTCATTTCGCTGGTGTCGAACAGCAGCGCATCCGCGGCCGGGCGCATCGGCGCCACGTCGCGGGCGGCGTCGCGGGCGTCGCGCTCGCGCAGCTCGGCCAGGATGCGCGCCTCGTCGGCGCCCAGTTCCAGCGCCCGGCGGCGGGCGCGGATCTCGTCGCTGGCGGTGACGTAGAGCTTCAGCTCGGCCCCGGGGCAGATCACCGTGCCGATGTCGCGCCCGTCCAGCACCGCCCCCGGCTCGGAGCGGGCGAAGCGGCGCTGGAACTCGACCAGCGCGGCCCGCACCTCGGGGATGGCGGCGACGCGGCTGGCGGCCTGTCCGGCCTCGGCGCTGCGCAGGTCGTCGCGGGCCAGATCCTCGGGCGCCAGGCTGCGGGCCGCGGCCACGGGATCGCCGCGCTTGGCGCCGACGGCGCGGTAAAGCAGCCCGGTATCGAGATGGGCAAAGCCGAACTGCCGGGCCAGCGCCCGGGCGATGGTGCCCTTGCCCGAAGCCGCGGGTCCGTCGATGGCGATGGTGAAGGGCATGGGTCCTCGATTTCGGCGCGGGCGTTTTCGACTCGGGCGATTTCGACTTGGGCGGCACCGGCCCGGCAGGCCCTTGCGGCCCGGATCGTCGCGGGCCGGAAGCGATGCCGGCTGCCAGCCCCGGACGACGGCCCGCCTTGCTGGATCATGGTGCCGGTTGCAGGAATCGAACCCGCGACCTTCTGATTACAAATCAGCTGCTCTACCAGCTGAGCTAAACCGGCCTTTTCCATTCCGATAGCCTTTGGCGCGGGCGGGCGCAAGCGCGGGCTGGCCGCCGCCCTCATCCGGTGACCGCCCGGACGCTCGCCACCAGCTGGCGCGCGTCGAAAGGCTGCGGCAGCCAGCCGGCGGCGCCGGCATTGCGCGCCCGGCTTTTCAGCTCCGGCAGCGTCGCCGTCGAAAGCACCAGAATCGGCACCGCCCGCAATCGCTCCTGCCGCCGCACCGCCTCGATGAAGCCGAAGCCGTCCAGCCCGGGCAAGGCGATCCCGGTGATGATCGCATCGACCCGGCGGTCCTGCAGCAGCGCCAGCCCCTCGCTGCCGTCGCCGGAAAGCGCGACCGCCATGCCCGCCTGGCGCAGCGCCCCCGCGGTGCGTTCGCGCAGATCGGCGCTGGCATGCAGGACCAGCACCGTCAGCGCCATGCCCGCGCCCGCGTCCACGCCTGCGTCCACGTCCGCGTCCACGTCCGCCCCGGCCCGTGCCTCCGGCCGCGAATCCGGCGCTCGTCTCTGGATCTTCCTGCACTCATGCGGCATATCTCCGGCTGGCATCCCCCGTTCCGGCGCCAACATGGCGCAGAGAGGTTAAGGCCAGGTTGACGGGCAGCGGATTCCGGTTTCCGTCCGACCCTGCCCGGCGCGGGCCGGGCGCCGCGGCGGCCTTCGCGCCAAAGTGCTTGCATTCTCTGCCGGAAGGGACTATGCCGCGCGCACTTCACAGGCGGGGTCGGGCCCCGGAGGGAGACATCCTTCGACGGTCCACCGGTTGGGGTAAGCCCCTGAAAGCCCCGCCAAGGCGCAAACCGGAAAGGACATGACATGGCGCTTCCCGATTTCTCCATGCGTCAGCTGCTTGAAGCTGGCGTTCATTACGGCCACCAGACCCAGCGCTGGAACCCCCGCATGGCCGAGTTCATCTATGGTGAACGCAACGGCATTCACATTTTCGACCTGACCCAGACCGTGCCGATGCTGGACGCGGCGCTGCAGATCGTGCGCGACACCGTCGCCAAGGGCGGCCGCGTCCTGTTCGTCGGCACCAAGCGTCAGGCCCAGAAGGCCATCGCCGAAGCCGCCGAAAAATCGGCCCAGTATTACATGAACCACCGCTGGCTGGGCGGCACGCTGACCAACTGGAAGACCGTCTCGCAGTCGATCCAGCGCCTGAAAGCGCTCGACGAGACGCTGTCCTCGGGCGCCGAGGGCCTGACCAAGAAAGAACGGCTGCAGATGGAACGCGAGCAGGCCAAGCTGCAGGCCTCGCTGGGCGGCATCCGCGAGATGGGCGGCCTGCCCGACCTGCTGTTCGTCATCGACGTGAACAAGGAAGACCTGGCCATCCTGGAAGCCAAGAAGCTGGGCATCCCGGTCGTCGCCGTGGTCGACACCAACTGCTCGCCCAAGGGCGTTGACTACATCATCCCGGGCAACGACGACGCCGCCCGCGCCATCGCGCTGTATTGCGACCTGGCCTCGCGCGCCGCGCTGGACGGCATGACCGCGCAGATGGGCGCTGCCGGCGTGGACCTGGGCGCGCTGGAAGCCGGCGTCGAGGAAGAGCTGGCCGGCGAGGCCACCGAAGAAGCCGCCGAAGCCTGATCGGCGGGGCCCGCGCCACGGGCCCGCCACCCCCTGCGGGGATTTACGGAACAGTCATCAGGCGGGGATAAGCCCCGCCTGACGCATTGAAAAGCAAGGAGACACCCGGATGGCTATCACCGCTGCGATGGTGAAAGAGCTGCGCGAAACGACCGGCGCAGGCATGATGGACGCCAAGAAGGCGCTGACCGAGACCGACGGCAACATGGAAGCCGCCATCGACTGGCTGCGCACCAAGGGCCTGGCGAAAGCCGCCAAGAAAGCCGACCGCGTCGCCGCCGAGGGTCTGGTCGGGGTGCAGGTGAATGCCGGCCGCGGCGTCGCGGTCGAGATCAACTCGGAAACCGACTTCGTCGCCAAGAACGCCGATTTCCAGCAGCTGGTGCGCGAGATCACCGAGGTCGCGCTGGAAACCGCCACCGATGTCGAGGTGCTGCGCGCCACGCATCTGAACGGCAAGCCGGTCGCCGACGTGCTGACCGACGCCATCGCCCGCATCGGCGAGAACATGACCCTGCGCCGGATGCACCTGCTGGAAGGCGATACCGTCGTCTCCTACGTCCACAACGCCGCGGCCGATGGCCTGGGCAAGATCGGCGTGCTGGTCGCGCTGAAGGGCGACGCCGAGAAGGCGCAGGCCATCGGCAAGCAGTTCGCCATGCATATCGCCGCGACCAACCCGGTCTCGCTGTCGGAAGCCACGCTGGACCCGGCGCTGCTGGCGCGCGAGCTGGAAGTGCAGACCGCCAAGGCCCTCGAGGAGAACGCCGCCTCGGCCAAGCCGAAGCCCGAGGCCGTGATCCAGAACAACATCATTCCCGGCCGGATGAAGAAATTCGTGGCCGAGAACACGCTGCTGGGCCAGCCCTTCGTGGTCAATCCCGACCTGACCGTCGAGCAGGCCGCGAAAGAAGCCGGCGTCGAGATCACCGGCTATGCCCGGGTGATGGTCGGCGAAGGCATCGAGAAGAAGGAAGAGGACTTCGCCGCCGAGGTCGCCAAGACCCGCGCCGGCGCCTGATCCTTCCGGGCCATGCACTGACGAACGCCGGCCCTCGCGGCCGGCGTTTTCATGTCGGGGCCCTGGCGCTCGCGCCGCGTTCGTCCCGCTTGCGCCGCGTTCGTCCCGGCTGTCCCTTCCTCGCCCGTCGCCGCGTCATTGCCAGAGGTCGCGCCGGATCGGCGCCCGAGGCCCCGCGGTGCAGTCCGGTTGGCGGATGCGATGCGGCCGGCGGCCCCTGCGCCGGACCGGCGCGGGCCGGGCTTTCCCGTGCGTATCATCGTGTATGCCCGGTGTACGCAGGGTGTACGGCGTGTGCCGCCGGTTTTCAGATCTCCCCCTCGCCGGCGTCCAGCACCACCCGATCCCTGGGCAGCGCCTCGGCAAAGGACAGGAAGCGCCAGGGCTCGGCGCCGGATCTGGCGGACTGGGCGCCGCCTTCCGCCTGGTTGCAGGGCTCGCCCGGGTCGATGAAGATCTGCCGGCGATGGGCGGCATGCAGGATCGCCTGCGCGGTGGTCCGGGCCCCCAGCGCCTTGCGCGCCAGCCGCAGGTGCTTCTCGACCGTGGCCGGGGTCAGGTCCAGCATCTCGGCGATCTCGGGCGTGGTGCGGCCGGCGGCGATATGTTCGAGCACTTCGCGCTGGCGCAGGGTCAGCATGGTCTCGGGCGGCGTATAGGGCAGGGTCGAGAGGCGCAGATGCATCAGCCCGGTCAGGGCCTCGACCCCCTGCCCGCAACGGCGCCAGACCGCGTCCAGACCGTCCTGGCGCATGCCGATCGCGCCGCTCAGCAGCACCCCCGCCCGCACCCGCTGCACGCTGTCGCTGAGGCTGACCGCATAGCCCGAGGCATGGCCGTGCCGGGCGAACAGGTCCATGATCCGCTCTTCCAGCCGGGTCAGGCGGCCGGCAAGCCGCCGCCGGTGCATCCAGGCCCAGCTTTCGCTGCCGGTGCTCTGGGTCATCCAGCGATACATCGGCACGCTTTCGAACCCGCCCTGCGCGAGGATTTCCTGGAACAGCCGCGGCGAATAGCTGGACAGGAAGATGCTGTCGTCGATCATCCGCTCGCCCGAGGCTTCAAGAAGCCGGGCGCCGTAATAGGAGACATGCGGAAAGCCCAGCCCGGCCAGCCGCCCGACATAGTGCCGCCAGACAGCCTCGGCCGAACGCGCGGCCAGGATGGTCTGTATGTCGTTCAGCATTTTCCCCCTGCCCCGGTCGTCGAAATGCGTTCGTATAAATTGCTGGTGGCCTGCAATGATTGAAATAATATTTTCGAATATCCCGCAGCATGCAATCCCGCCGCGGATCTTTCGATTGACGCCGGGGTAACTACAGCGTGATAGAAACACAATACAATTGAAAATCCGCAAAAATTCCCGAAAGGCGCGCTTGACCTCGCGGCAATCGGCAGTGGATCCGGTGTTTGCGTCCCGAGTTTCAACCAGGAGGTTTTCCTGGCCGGCATTGCTGGTTACTGTGCCGCCGAAAACGAGTCAGGAGTGGCGGGCAGCATGCAGGTCGTCTTTCATTGCGGAGTTCACGGCACCGATCTCTACCGCATGGTCAAGACCTTGTTGCAGAACCGCGACTGGCTGCTGCGCAACGGCATCGAGCCGGTCACGCCGAACCGTCACCGCGAGGTCTTCGGCGAGGCGCTGAGCGCCCTGAACGGCGCGCAGGCCACGGATGACATGGAACAGGTGATGCTGGACGCGATCCTGGAATCGGACGATCCGCACCGAATCATCTGCAGCACGCCCACCTTCCTCGGCAAGGCCGAGCGGGCCATCTCGTCCGACGGGCTCTATGCCAATGCCGGCGAGAAGATGGCGGCGCTGGCGAACCTGTTTCCCAGCGCCGAGATCGAGTTCTTCATGGCGCTGAAGAACCCCGCCACGCTGATCCCCTTCGTTCTGGCGCAGGAAGGCAGCGGCACCTATGCCGAGGTGATGGGCGGCATCGACCCGATGAGCCTGCGTTGGGCCCCGGCCATGCGCCGCATCCTGGCCGCGCTGCCCGGCCGCCGCATCGTGGTCTGGTGCCACGAGGACACCTCGCTGATCTGGCCCGAGGTGGTGCGCCGCATCTCGACCATGCCCAGCGATGTGCCGCTGAAGGCGGGATTGCAGATTCTGGGCGATATCCTGCATCCGGACGGGATCAAGATGATCCGCGACGCCCTGGCCCAGGAACAGCGCCTGACCATCGAGACCCGGCGGCGGATCTTCTCGGCCGCGCTGCAAAAGCACGCCCTGCCCGAGCAGATCGAGGTGCAGCTGAACCTGCCGGGCTGGACGCAGGAGCTGGTCGACCGCATCACCGCCGCCTATGACGCCGACATGGCCGAGATCGCCGCCCTGCCGGGGATCGAGTTCATCACCCCCTGAGCGCATGAAAACCCGCGCATGAAAAAGGGCCGGTCGCCCGGCCCCGCCTGCAAGCGCCCTTCGCGGCGTCAGGCCATGCCGAGCGCGGCCTTGTACATTTCCAGGATCGCCTCTTCCTCGGCGATGTCGTCCTTGTCGCGCTTGCGCAGCGCGATGACCTTGCGCATGACCTTGGTGTCGTAGCCGCGCGCCTTGGCCTCGGCCATCAACTCCTTCTGCTGCTCGGTCACGTCCTTCTTTTCCGCCTCGAGCTGCTCGTATTGCTCGATGAACTGACGCAGCTCGCCGGCGGCGATGCCATAGGCATTCTCGTCCTGCATGTTCCGCTCCTTCGGGTTTTGGCGCGGGTCTAGGCGGTCTTGCGGGCGGGTGCAATCGCCGCTAGGCCGTCAGCGGCAGACGGAGGCGAAAACATGACGATCTGGGACGGGCTGATCTGGGGCGGAACCGCGCTGACGGCGATCGGGCTGGTCGCGCTGGCCTGGTGCATCCTGACCGCGGCGCGGGCCAAGGCGCGGATCCGCGACGATGCCGGAATGCGCGCCGCCATGCGCAAGGTCGTGGCGGTGAACATGGCGGCGCTGGCGGCCTCGGTCCTGGGGCTGATGCTGGTCGTCCTTGGCATCATGCTGGGCAAGTGACATGCGGGCGCTGATCCAGCGGGTCTCGGAAGCCGAGGTCGCGGTCGAGGGCCGCAGCATCGGCCGCATCGGGCCGGGCCTCATGGTGCTGGTCTGCGCCATGCAGGGCGACCCGGACGACGCCGCCGCGAAGCTGGCCGCACGCATCGCCAAGCTGCGCATCTTCCGCGACGACGCCGGCAAGATGAACCGCTCGGTCCAGGATATCGGCGGCGCGGTGCTGGTGGTGAGCCAGTTCACCCTGGCCGCCGACACCCGCACCGGCAACCGGCCCGGCTTTTCCTCGGCCGAGGCACCCGAGCGCGGCGAGGCGCTGTATCGGCGCTTTGCCGAGGCGTTGCGCGATCTGGGCCTGGCGGTCGAAACCGGATCCTTCGGCGCCGACATGAAAGTGTCGCTGGTCAATGACGGCCCGGTGACGATCTGGATGGATTCCGCAGACCGCGCTTGACTTTCGCCGTCCGAACCCTCATTTGCGACACGTTGCCGCCCGCTGCCGCGTGAGTAGCCGGCGCCCCTGCGCCAAGGTCGGCACCGATTTTCCAGTTTCCCATTCACGCGGGGAGGCTGCGGGCATCACCGTATCCACGCCCGCCCCTCGCAACCAGCCGTGCGCTTCGCACGGTCCCAGCCATGCGCGCCGATACGCGGGCGACCTGGCCGAAAGACGACATGACCAACGAGACCACCCGTCCGAACCGTTCGGGCAATCCCCGCCCCCAGCAGGGCGGCAAGCCGCGTGTCCGCAACGACAAGCCCAACACCAACCACCGCCGACACCGCGCCGAGCCGGAAGAGAAATTCATCCGCCGCGCCATCCCCGAGATCGACACCCCCTTCACCCGCATGGGCATCGACCCGCGCGTGGCGATCAACCTGCCGGGCCTGGGGATCGAGACCCCCTCGCCCATCCAGGAAAAATCCATCCCCGGCATCGTCGAGGGCCGCGACCTGCTGGGCTTGGCCCAGACCGGCACCGGCAAGACGGCCGCCTTCGGCCTGCCGATGCTGACCCGACTGCTGAACATCGGCCGCAAGCCCGAGCCCCGGACCTGCCGCGCGCTGATCCTGGCGCCGACCCGCGAGCTGGCGACCCAGATCGCCGAGAACATCGACAACTATGCCATCGGCACGCCGATCCGGCAGTTCCGCGTCGTCGGTGGCGCCTCGATCAACGTGCAGACCCAGCGGCTGGAGCGCGGCGTCGACGTGCTGATCGCCACCCCCGGCCGGCTGATCGACCTGATCGAGCGCGGCGCCGTGGACCTGTCGCAGACCAAATACCTGGTGCTGGACGAGGCCGACCAGATGCTGGACATCGGCTTCATCCACGCGCTGCGCCGCATCGCCAAGATGCTGCCGCGCGAGCGCCAGACGCTGCTGTTCTCGGCCACCATGCCGAAGCTGATGGAGGAGCTGGCCGACAGCTACCTGAACGATCCCCTGCGCGTGGCGGTGAACCCGCCCGGCCAGGCGGCGGCCAAGATCGACCAGGGCGTGCATTTCGTCAATCAGGGCGACAAGGCGGCGCTGCTGGCGGAATACCTGTCCAAGCATGTGGACGAGCTGGCCATCGTCTTCGGCCGCACCAAGCACGGTTCGGAAAAGCTGTCGAAACTTTTGGAGAAATGGGGCTACAAGGTCGCGGCGATCCACGGCAACAAGAGCCAGGGCCAGCGCGAGCGCGCCCTGGCCGGCTTCCGCGCCGGCGACACCAAGGTGCTGGTCGCGACCGACGTGGCGGCGCGCGGCCTCGATATCCCCGAGGTGGCGCATGTCTATAACTACGACCTGCCCAACGTGCCGGAAAACTACGTGCACCGCATCGGCCGCACCGCCCGCGCCGGCCGCGACGGCCGCGCCATCGCCTTCTGCGCCCCGGCCGAGATCGGCGAGCTGCGCGCCATCGAGAAGGCGATGAAGGCCAAGATCGCCGTGGTCGGCGGCGAGGAGCCTTTCGAGGCGGCCAAGATCCGCGAACGCGGCGGCCCGGCCGGTCGCCCGGCCCAGGGCGCGGCGCGCAAGCGCCCGGCCCGCCGGCCCTCGCGCGCGCCGAAATCGGCGCCGCGGGCCTGATCCCGCCGGGATGCGCGCAAACGTGAGCCGCCGTCATCGCACGGCGGCTTGCGACCTCCGGCCCGGCGCGGCTATCTGCCGGCATGGCCAAGCTTTATTTTCATTATTCCACGATGAATGCCGGCAAGAGCACGCTGTTGCTGCAGGCGTCCTACAATTACCGCGAACGCGGCATGGCGACGCTGCTGCTGACCGCGGCGCTGGACGATCGGGCCGGCCCGGGGCGCATCGCCAGCCGCATCGGCATCGCCGAATCGGCGCTGGGTTTCACCCCCGATGCCGACCTTTTCTCTCTGATCCAGGCCGAAGGCCGCGACGTCGCCTGCATTTTCGTCGACGAGGCGCAGTTCCTGACCGAGCAGCAGGTCTGGCAACTGGCCCGCGTCGCCGACGACCTTGGCCAGCCGGTGATGTGCTACGGGCTGCGGGTCGATTTCCGCGGCCGGCTGTTTCCCGGCTCGGCGGCGCTTTTGGCGCTGGCCGACGACCTGCGCGAGGTGCGCACCATCTGCCATTGCGGCCGCAAGGCCACCATGGTCGTGCGCCAGGACGAACAGGGCCGCGCGCTGCGCGAGGGCGCGCAGGTGCAGATCGGCGGCAATGAAACCTATGTCTCGCTTTGCCGGCGGCATTGGCGCGAAGCGATGGGGGAAATCCGATGAAAGCCAGCAACACCGCCCGCGCCTATGGCTGGGTCGCCCGCATGTTCCACTGGACGGTCGCGGTGCTGATCCTGGCCGCCATCGCCATCGGGCTTTACGCCGACACCCTGCCCGAGGGCGGGGAATCGCAGCTGCAGGCGATCTTCACCGCCTATTCCGTGCACAAGACCGTGGGCATGGCGGCGCTGGCCTTGGCCGCGCTGCGCATCCTGTGGGCACTGACCCAGCCGAAGCCGCGCCCGCTGCACCCCGAGCGGCGGCTGGAGAGCTTCGGCGCCGAGGCGGTGCATTGGGCGCTATGGATCGGCATGGTCGTCATGCCGTTGTCGGGCTGGCTTCTGCACTCGGCCGCGCCGGGCGGCTTTGCCCGCATCCTCTGGCCCTTCGGCCAGCGCCTGCCCTTCGTCCCCGAGAACGCGGCGCTGTCGGAACGTTTCGCGGCCTTCCACGAATTCGGCTGGTGGCTGCTGGCCGGGCTGATCCTGCTGCATGTCGCGGGGGCGCTGAAGCACGCGATCCTCGACCGCGACGGCACCATGCGCCGCATGGCCGGCAATCCCGAGCGCGCGCCCGAGCCCCCGGCCGCGCAGCCCGGCCTCCTGCCGCATGTTCTGGCCGCCCTGGTGGGGCTGGCGATCTGGATCACGCCGGCCTTCATTCCCACCGCCACCCCGGAGGCGCAGGAAGCGCCAGCCGCCGCATCCGCCCCCGCGGCCACCGCCGGATCCGATTGGGTCGTGGAGCAAGGCAAGCTGGAGATCGAGGTCACCCAGGCCGGGAACGCGGTCACCGGGCAGTTCGGGCAATGGCAGGCCGACATCGCCTATGACCCGGAAACCCAGACCGGGCGGGTGACGGTCGATGTCGACATCGCCTCGCTGACGCTGGACGCGGTCAGCGACGCGGCCAAGGGCCCGGATTTCCTGAACGCCGCCGCCCATCCCGCCGCGCGTTTCGAGGCCGAGATCCTGCCGCCCCCGGCCGAGGGCCAGCCGCATGTCGCGCAGGGCCGGCTGGCCATTGCCGGCCAGACCGTCGAGGCCGACCTGCCCTTCGCGCTGACGCTTCAGGGCGATGTGGCCCAGGCGAAGGGGCAGATGCGCGTCGATCGCCGCGATTTCGGCATCGGCGCCGGCTATGCCGATGAAAGCACCGTCGGTTTCGGCGTCGAGATCGGCTTCGAGCTGACCGCGAAACGGCGATAGACGCCCGCCCCGGCGGGCGCCTTTTCCGGGTATTTGGGAAACGGTGAAAGCGCGATGCAAAAAGGCCGCCTCGATGGGCGGCCTTTCCGTTGAGGGGGTGGGGATCGAAGACCCCGGGGCTCAGCCGACCAGTTCGAGGCCCGAGAAGAAGAAGGCGATTTCCTCTTTCGCGGTTTCCGGCGCGTCCGAACCGTGGACCGAGTTCTCGCCGACCGAGAGGGCGAATTCCTTGCGGATGGTGCCTTCGTCGGCATTGGCCGGGTTGGTGGCGCCCATCACTTCGCGGTTCTTGGCGATGGCGTTCTCGCCTTCCAGCACCTGCGCCACGACCGGGCCCGAGGCCATGAACTCGACCAGCTCGCCGTAGAAGGGGCGGTCCTTGTGGACGATGTAGAACTGGCCGGCCTGGGCGGGCGACAGGTGGATGCGCTTCTGCGCGACGATGCGCAGGCCGGCATCCTCGAACTTGGCGTTGATCTTGCCGGTCAGGTTGCGCTTGGTGGCGTCGGGTTTGATGATCGAGAGCGTGCGTTCGATGGCCATGGGGGTCGTCCTTTTCCTTGTTCCGGCCGCGATGGCCCGGAAATCCGCGCCCCGTTAGCATGGGCGGCGGCGCTTGAAAAGCCGGCGCGGCCCCGGCCCGCACCCCGACGCGGGCCTTTGATGTCGGCATTGACGCCCGCCGCCGCTTGCGCCATGCGGGGCGCATGCTGCGCATCGACGACATATCCTATTCCATCGCCGGACGGCCGCTGTTCGAGCACGCCTCGGCCACCATCCCGGACGGCCACAAGGTCGGCCTGGTCGGCCCGAACGGCGCCGGCAAGACCACGCTGTTCCGGCTGATCCGGGGCGAGCTGGGCCTTGACGGCGGCGCCATCGCCCTGCCGCCGCGCGCCCGCATCGGCGGCGTCGCGCAGGAGGCGCCCGGCACCGCGACCAGCGTGCTGGACACGGTGCTGGCGGCCGATACGGAACGCGCCGGGCTGATGGCCGAGGCGGCGACCGCCACCGACGCCCATCGCATCGCCGAGATCCAGACCCGGCTGGCCGATATCGACGCCTGGTCGGCCGAGGCGCGGGCGGCGACCATCCTGCGCGGCCTGGGCTTTTCGACCGAGGACCAGGCCCGGCCGACCGCCGACTATTCCGGCGGCTGGCGGATGCGGGTGGCGCTGGCGGGGGTGCTGTTCTCGCAACCCGACCTCTTGCTGCTGGACGAGCCGACCAACTACCTGGACCTGGAAGGCGCGCTGTGGCTGGAAAGCTATCTGCAGCGCTATCCGCATACCGTCATCGTCATCAGCCACGACCGCGACCTGCTGAACCGCGCCGTGGGCCATATCCTGCATCTCGAGGACCGCAAGCTGGTGCTCTATTCGGGCGGCTACGACATCTTCGCACGCACCCGGGCCGAGAAGCGCGCCTTGCAGGCCGCCGAGGCGAAGAAGCAGGACGCCCGCCGCGCGCATCTGCAAAGTTTCGTCGACCGCTTCCGCGCCAAGGCCACCAAGGCCCGGCAGGCGCAGGCCCGCATCAAGATGCTGGAACGGATGGAGCCGATCACCGCCCCCGAGGAAGCCAAGTTCCACCGCTTCGGCTTTCCGCAGCCCGACCAGCTGTCGCCACCCATCGTCTCGCTGGACGGGGTGACGGTCGGCTATGACGGCCGGGCGGTGCTGCGCCGGCTGGCGCTGCGCATCGACCAGGACGACCGCATCGCGCTGTTGGGGCGCAACGGCCAGGGCAAGTCGACGCTGTCGAAGCTGCTGGCCGGGCGGCTGGAGGCGATGGAGGGGCGGATCGCGCGTTCGGGCAAGCTGCGCATCGGTTATTTCGCCCAGCACCAGGTCGATGAGCTGGACCTGGGCGAGACCCCCATCGCCCATGTCCGCCGGTTGCGCCCGGACGAACCGCCGGCGAAGCTGCGCGCCCGGCTGGCCGGGTTCGGGCTGATGGAGGCGCAAGCCGAGACCCGCGTCGGCCAGCTTTCGGGCGGGCAGAAGGCGCGGCTGTCCTTGCTGCTCGCGACCATCGACGCGCCGCATCTGCTAATTCTCGACGAACCGACCAACCACCTGGACATCGAGAGCCGCGAGGCGCTGACCGAGGCGCTGAACGACTATACCGGCGCCGTGGTGCTGGTCAGCCACGACATGCACCTGCTGAACCTGGTGGCCGACCGGCTGTGGCTGGTCGATCAGGGCGGGGTCAGCCCGTGGCAGGGGGATCTGGACGATTACCGCCGGATGCTGCTCTCCGGCGAGGAGAAGCCCGCCCCGAAACCCGAGAAACCGGCGACGAAACGCCCCTCGCGCGACCAGGTTCTGGAGCTGCGCGCCGACGCCAGGCGTGCCGAGGAGCGGGTCGAGAAGCTGACCGCCATGCTGGAGAAGCTGGACGCCATCATGGCCGATCCGGCGACCTATGACGATGCGCAGAAGGCCGAGCAATGGGGCCGCAAGCATGCCGAGGCCAGCGAGGCCATGCTGCGCGCCGAGTCGCTGTGGATGGAGGCCTTGGAGCGGCTGGAGGCGGCGGAACGCGCCTGAATGTCACACATTCCCGCTTTTCGCCCCTTGCGGCGCATTGCGGGCTTGCTCCGCTGGCCGGTTTCGCTCAATGCGTTTCGACACCTTCGATAAGGATTCGCCCATGACCCGGATGATCGCGTTCGCCCTGCTCTCTGCCACCGCGCTGAGCACGCCGGTCATGGCAGAGTCCCTGGGCGAACGTGAGTTTTCCTTCGATGCCGGCCTGGGGGTGAAATACAGCCCCGAGTTCATCGGCTCGGACAATCTCGACCCCTCGCCCTGGTTCATCCTGCGCAATGCCGATGCCGACCGCGACAAGCCGGACGGGTTCTCGGTCCTGCCGTCGCTGAACTATGTCGGCAAGCGCGACGCCGATGATTACGACGACCTGCGCGGCATGGACGACATCGGCTATGCCGGCGAGATCGGGGTGAAGCTGTCCTATCGCATGGGCGAACTGACCAGCTATGGCGCCATCCGCAAGGGCTTCGGCGGCCATCACGGCGTGGTGGGCGAGCTGGGCGCGAAATATCGCTTCGAGGCCAGCGACAAGTTGACGCTGTGGACCGGGGCCGAGTTGGGCATGGGCAGCGACGACTTCACCGGCACCTATTTCGGCGTCACCGCGGACGAATCGCTTTCCAGCGGCCATCGCGCCTATGATCCCGATGGCGGCGCCTATATCGCCCGGCTCAGCGTCGAGGCCCGCTATGAATTCCTGCCCGACACGGCGCTGATGGGCCGCGTGACCTATGGCCGGCTGCTGGGCGATGCCGGCGACAGCCCGCTGGTCGAGACGCGCAACCAGCCCTCGATCAGCATCGGCGTGGCGCGTCGGCTGAATTTCCGCTTCTAGGCAGCGCACTGGACCCTGCCCTGTCCAGGTCCTATATACACGTCAGGCTTTTGACAGGACGTGCCGCATGACCGAAGACACCCTCAAGGAAGGCGATCCACTGATCGCGCCGTCAACCACCGAGCATCCGCTGTATGAAAGCGTGGTCGAGGCCTGCAAGTCCGTCTACGACCCCGAGATCCCGGTGAACATCTTCGACCTCGGGCTGATCTATACCATTGACATCAGCGAGGAAAACGCCGTACGCATCGTCATGACCCTGACCGCGCCGGGCTGTCCCGTCGCGGGCGAAATGCCCGGCTGGGTTGCCGATGCCATCGAACCCCTGCCCGGCGTCAAGCAAGTGGATGTCGAGATGACCTTTCAGCCACAATGGGGCATGGACATGATGTCCGACGAAGCCCGACTGGAGCTTGGATTCATTTGACGGCGCATGAGGACATGCTGGCCGGCCGCCCCTATGAACCGGGCGACGGCGAGTTGGTGGCGATGCGCAAGGTCGCACAGGGCTTGATGCGCGACTACAATGCCACGATCATCGGCGACAAGACCCGCGCCCGCACCCTGACCCAGCTGCTGGGCACCTGGAACGGCACGGTGATCCGCACGCCCTTTCATGTCGATTACGGCAAGCACATCCATTTCGGGCCGGACTGCTTTGTCAATTACGGCTGCTTCTTCATGGATATCTGCGAGATCAGGATCGGTGCGCGCTGCCAGTTCGGCACCGCCGTGCAGTTGCTGACCGAGGACCGGCCGCGTGACGCCGCCGGCCGCGCGGCGGGTCTGGAATGGGGCAAGCCCATCACCATCGGCGACGATGTCTGGGTCGGCGGCGGCGCGGTCGTCCTGCCCGGCGTGACCATCGGCGACGGTGCCATCGTCGGCGCCGGGGCGGTGGTGACGCGGGATGTGCCGCCCAATGCCACGGTGGTCGGAAACCCGGCCCGCCCCCTGCCACCCCGCGCCTAGAAGAACATCCGGTGCCGGCCGCGGCTGACGAGATGCAGCGCGCCCTGCGCAACCGGCATCTCGGCAAGCCGTTCGCGCGGCAACCCCATCGCCACCAGCCGGATCATGCGCAGGGTGATGCCGTGGGTCACGATCAGCGCCGGGGCGGTGAGATCCTGCAGAAAGGACCGGACGCGCGCCTCCAGCCCGGCGAAATGCTCGCCTTGCGGCGCCCGGTCATACCAGTCCAGCCCGCCGCCCGCGAAAAGCTCGGGGCGCTCGGCGCGCAGCTCGTGCCAAAGCCGGCCGGTGAAGTCGCCGATGTCGATCTCGTGCAGCCGTTCGTCGCTGACGAAATCCTGCCCCGCGAACACGATCCGAGCCGTCTGCTGCGCCCGCCCGGCGGTGCTGGCATGGCGCGTCAGGCCGCGCAGGTCGCGCACCAGCCAGCCCTGCCGCCGCGCCTGCATGACGCCCAGCGGCGTCAGCAGCGAATCCAGCCGGCCCTGCATCCGCCCCTGGACGTTCCATTCGGTCTGGCCGTGCCGCATCAGGTAGAGGTCGGGCCAGTCCCGCATCAGACCCATTTCGCCAGCGGCGGCAGGCTCATCAGCACCGCCTCGGGGTCGTGGCCGGAGGCCAGGCCGAACTTGGTGCCGCGGTCATAGACAAGGTTGTATTCGGCATAAAGGCCGCGATGGACCAGCTGCGCATCCTTCTCGGCCTCGCCCCAGGGCTGGGCCATGCGCTTTTCGGCCAGGGGCAGGAAGGCGGGCAGGAAGGCCTCGCCCACCGCCCGGGTAAAGGCGAAATCGGCACGCCAGTCGCCGCTGTTCAGGTCGTCGTAGAAAATGCCGCCCACGCCCCGCGCCCGGCCGCGATGCGGGATGAAGAAATACTCGTCCGCCCAGGCCTTGAAGCGGTCGTAGTAATCGGCGCCATGGGCCGCGCAGGCGTCGCGCAGGGTGGCGTGGAAATGCGCCGTGTCCTCGGCGACTTCCAGGCAAGGGTTCAGATCGGCGCCACCGCCGAACCACCAGGCGCCGGGGGTCCAGAACATGCGGGTGTTCATATGCACCGCCGGCGCATGCGGGTTCTGCATATGCGCGACCAGGCTGATGCCCGAGGCCCAGAAGCGCGGGTCGGTCTCGATCCCCGGCACGCCGCGCGCCGCCATGGACTGGCGGGCGGCGGCGGACAGGTCGCCATGCACCGCCGACCAGTTCACGCCCACCTTCTCAAAGACCCGGCCGCCGCGCATCACCGACATCAGGCCGCCGCCGCCCTCCTCGCCGCGCTTGGTCTCGCGCATTTCGAAACGGCCGGGCGGGACGGAGCCGGGACCGCGCTCCTCCAGCGCCTCGAAGGCCGCGACGATCCGGTCGCGCAAGGCCCGGAACCAGACCGCGGCCTCCTGTCGCTCGTCCTGCATTTCCATGGGCTTGCCTCCGGATTCGTGAATTGCCCCGCCAGGGGGACGGGCCTATGC
Source organism: Paracoccus simplex (assembly GCF_042648325.1). Taxonomy (NCBI): domain Bacteria; kingdom Pseudomonadati; phylum Pseudomonadota; class Alphaproteobacteria; order Rhodobacterales; family Paracoccaceae; genus Paracoccus; species Paracoccus simplex. Next base: position 188,493 of record NZ_JBHRXE010000008.1, read on the forward strand.
TTCGGGCAAAACAACTAGAGATCCCGGCCATGACCCGCAACATCCTGCTTGCCCTGATGCCTGTCCTGGTTGTCGCAGCCTGCGGCACGCCGCAAGAGCAATGCATCAGCCGCAACACCCGGGAGTATCGCACGATCTCGAGCCTGCTGGCCGAGGTCGAAGGCAACCTGGCGCGCGGTTATGCCTGGGAGGAGCGCAGCGTCACCCGCGCGGAATGGGACGACTGCCCCTATGTGGTGCGCGACAAGGACGGCAATGCCCGCATCCTCTATCGTTCCTGCATGCGCGACGTGACCGATACCGAACGCTACCGGGTGCCGATCGACCCGGCGGCCGAGACCCGCAAGCGCGACAACCTGCTGGCCCGCAAGCAGGCGCTGACGCCTTCCGCCCGCGCCGCGGTCCAGGCCTGCAAGACGGCCTATCCGGAGGAGGAGCGGTCCTAGTAGACCCCCGGCGCCAGCGGGTCGCCCAGGCTGCGCCCGCCATCGACGCGCAGGATCTGCCCGGTGACAAAGCTCGAGGCGTCGCTGGCCAGGAACTGCACCGTCGCCGCCAGCTCGTCCGCGCCGGCGATGCGGCCCAGCGGCGTGGCCGCGATCATCCGGTCGCGCAGGCCCGGATCCTCGCGCAGCTTCAGCTGCATGTTGTTCGACATGATGCTGGCGAAGGCGACGCCGTTGACGCGGATGCGCCTGGGCGCCAGGGCCGAGGCCAACGAGCGCGTCGCCTGCGCCTGCGCGGCGCTGGCGATGGAATAGGCCAGCATCTGCGGCTGCGGCCAGTCGGCAGCCAGCGAGGTCAGGTTGACGATGGCGCCGTTCTGGATCGCCTCGCTCTCCTCGGCGTCGGCCTGCGTCATCATGCGCTTGGCGACCATCTGCGACAGGCGCAGCCCCGAGACCATGTTCTGCCGCAGCATCTCGGCCAGCTGGTCCTCGTTCACCGCCAAAGGATCGCAGCCCTGCACCATGCGATGCGCATTCACCAGGATATCCACCCGGTCGAAGGCGTCGATGGTGGCCGAGACCAGGTTGGCCAGCGTCAGCTTCTGGCCAAGGTCGCCGGCAAAGGCGCGGATCGGCCCGTCGCCGGCGGCTTCGGCGCCCAGTTCGGCATCCAACGCCGCCTCGTCGCTGTCGGCGAACATGACATTGGCGCCCGCCTCCTCGAAATGCCGGGCGATGGCCAGGCCGATGCCGCGCGCGGCCCCGGTCACGATGGCGGTCTTGCCCTGGATCGACAGGCTCATCGTCTTCCACCTTTCGGCTGCGTCCGGCCGGCCGCGGCGCGGCGCGCGCCCGAAGCGGTCAGGATCTTGAACCGGGAATCGCCGCCCAGCTCGGTGACGTCGGCGAAACAGTCCCGCAGCGCCTGCTCGTAAGGCAGGTGCCGGTTCGCGACCATCCACAACCGCCCGGCCCCGGTCAGCAGCCCCGCCGCGGCACGGATGAAGCCGGCGCCGATCCGGGGATCGGCCGCGCGCCCCTCGTGGAAAGGCGGGTTCATGATGACGCCGTTCACCGGCTCGGGCAGCCGGAAGTCCAGCGCATCCGCCCAGTGAAAGCGGGCCCGCGGGTCGGCGATGTTGCGCCGCGCGCAATCCAGCGCGGCGGCATCCGCCTCGACCAGGTGCAGCAGCTCGACGCCGGGATGCTTGAGGATCTCGGCCGAGAGCCAGCCCCAGCCCGCGCCCAGATCGACGATGCGGGTCGGCAGCTTCTCGGGCAGCGCCGCCGCCAGCGCCTGCGAGGCCGGGTCCGGCCCGTCGGCCGAGAACACCCCGGGCCGCGTCACCATGCCGGGCGCCGCCTCATGGTCGCTTGCGACCCAATCCGCAGGCAGCCAGCCGGCCGCCGGCAGGGTCACGCGGAAGATCTTGCCATGGGCGCGCGAATGGACTTCATCCACCGGCGCCAGCGCGCGCATCTCCTTCAGCACCGCATCGATACCGTCGGTCTTCTGCCCGTCGATCCAGCGCGCCGCGCCGGGCGCCAGCCGCGAGGCGGCCTCGGCGAGGCGGGCCCGCGCCGCCGCCCGCGCGCGCGGCAGGAAGACCACCGCCGTGTCGAACGCTCCGGTCGCCGTGGTCGCCACGTCGAAACCGCGGGCGCGCAGGGCCGCGTGGTCGGGATAAAATCCCTGCAGGATCTGCGTCCTGCCCGCGTCGAACGGCTCCAGATCGGTCGAGGCGCCGGCGCCGACAAGCAACAAGCGCCCTTCGGGCGGCATGCCGCCAAAGACAAGTTCCAGCCGTGATCCAGCCAATTTCTACTCTTTTTCCATGGTGCATTGCAGCGGATGCTGCTGACGGCGGGCAAGTTCCATCACTTGCGCCACCTTGGTTTCGGCGATCTCGTGCGAGAAGACGCCGACGACGGCCACCCCCTTGCGATGAACGGTCAGCATGATCTCGATCGCCTGGGCGTGGCTCATGTTGAACAGCCGCTCAAGCACATGCACGACGAATTCCATCGGCGTGAAATCATCGTTCAGCAGCAAGACCTTGTACATCGGAGGCCGCTGCGTGCGGGGGCGGGTTTTCACCCCCAGTTCGACCTCGTCTCGGTCTCCGGGTCGGTTGGTCATCAGCGGATTGGTCACGACGCTTGCAACAGGATGTGGACGTTCTGCGACCGAATATAGGGGTTTTCGTCGGCCTTGATAAGCCCTGCCCCCACCGCCTCAGCCGAAAGGCCGTGCAACCCAAGGAAGATTGCGCGGGAAGCCCTGCAAACTTACAGTTCCCGTACGAGGAAAGCCGTGTTATTGTGCTTTTATTAATGAAGGGTCCGCATAATGAACGGGCCCTCAGAGGCAGAAAGACCGGGACCGTGAGCAGAATCACCAAGAAAGTCCGCTTGGGACTGATGATCCTAATTGCCTGGGCCATGCCCCTGGCGGTGGCCGCAGCGCCTTTCGCGGCCTTCGTCATGGATGCGCGCAGCGGGCAGGAAATCTATGCCCGGAACGCGGATACGCGTCTGCATCCGGCTTCGCTGACCAAGATGATGACGCTTTACCTGGCGTTCAACGCCATCGAGCGCGGTCAGGTGCGGCTGGACAGCAAGTTTCTCGTCAGCAGCCACGCCGCCTCGCAGCCGCCGTCGCGACTTGGCCTCAAGGCCGGCCAGCGGATCGAGCTGCGCTACCTGATCCGGGCCGCAGCGGTGAAATCGGCCAATGACGCCGCCACCGTGATCGGCGAGGGGCTGGCCGGGTCCGAACCGAAATTCGCCGCGCAGATGACGCAGATGGCCAGGGCGCTCGGCATGCGCAACACGCATTTCCGCAATGCCAACGGCCTGACGACCGAGGGGCATTATTCGACCGCCCGCGACATGACCATCCTTGGCCGCCGGCTGTTCTATGATTTCCCGCAGTATTATTCGATCTTCTCGCGCCGCTCGGCGGATGCGGGCATCGCCACCGTCTCCAGCACCAACCGGCGTTTTCTGGACAGCTACGACGGCGCGGACGGCATCAAGACCGGTTACACCCGGGCGGCCGGCTTCAACCTGACCGCCTCGGCCAAGCGCGGCTCGAAGCGCATCGTCGCAACCGTGCTGGGCGGCACCTCGACCGCACATCGCAACGCCACGATGGTCCAGTTGCTGGACGCCGGCTTCGGAAAGGCCCCCAACCGTGTGCGCGAGGTAAAGCCCGCGCCGCCGGTCTTCGTGGCCGAGAAGAAGGTGCGCCGCACCGTGCAGGTCGCCAGCGTCGCGCCAAGAACCGCATCCAGCGCCTCGACCGTGCGCCTCTCGTCCTCGGATCGCCCGGTGGCGCGGGCGTCGACCGTGGCCGTAGTCACGCCCGCGGCGATTTCCGCCGCCATCTCGCGCGCTCAGGCCGCCGCGGCGCCCAAGGCCAGCAGCAGCGGCGCGACACTTGCGGCCAGCGCACGGCCCAACCGCAAGCCGGGTACCGGCGCGGTCGTCACCAATGCCGCGGTCGATCCCGAGGTCCTGGCCCGCGCCGCCCGTCCCGAAGCCCGGCCCGAGGAAGGCGATGCCTCTGAACCCAGCGCAAGCGCGATCGACGCGGCCCGCCCTGCCCCGGCACCGCGCGACGACCGCTCCGCCAGCCTGGCCGCGCCCGCCGAGACCGGCTCGCCCTCGCTTTTCGTGCAGACCGCCACGCCGCAGCCGGAAAGCATGGCCCTGTTCGAGGCGCCGGCACCGGCGCCGCGCTCGGACGCGATCATCCTGACCTCATTGGAACCCGAAGCCGGCAGCGAGCCCGAGACGACCGAGATCGTCACGCGCGAGGGCAGCACCGGCGGGAATTGGGGCGTGACGCTGGGCCTCTTCCGCTCGCAACGCGAAGCCGAACAGCTGCTGCTCAGGACCGCCCTGCAGGAAAGCGCGTCGCTGGGCAGCGCGCTCAGCCGGGTCGCCAATACCAAGCGCGGCTTCGAGGCGAATTTCGTCGGCATGTCCAAGGAAACGGCCGAGCTGGCCTGCAACCGCATTGCCGCCCGTCAGCAGGATTGTCGGGTGATCGGACCCTGATCCTGCGCCGCCACCGACAAATTGCAGAAAACCCCGGCCGCAAGACCGGGGTTTTCCGTTTTCCCGCCCGGACGGTCGCGGCGTCACGGCTTGGGATGGTCGTCCCATTCCGAACTGAGGATCCGCTGCGAATCGCCCTTCGGATCCTCGTATTGGCGGCCGCGCAACGCCCAGATGAAGGCCAGCAGGCCAAGCCCGCCAAGGGCCAGCGAAACCGGAATCAGGATGCCCAGGATCTGCATGATCTTCCCTTCCTTACCGCAGCCGCAGCGCGTTCAGCGTCACGCTGATCGAACTCAATGACATGGCCAGCGCCGCCATCAACGGGGTCGCGAAACCGGCGATGGCGAATGGCACCGCCACCACATTGTAGCCCAGCGAAATGGCGAAGTTCTCCTTGATCCGCCGCCGGGCATTGCGCGCAAGATCGAGAGCCTCGGCAACCGGAGCAAGATCGCTGCCCATCAGCACGATATCCGACGCGGTGCGCGCCGCATCCAGCGCCGAAGCGGGCGAGATCGAGACATGCGCCTCGGCCAGGGCGGCGGTATCGTTCAGCCCGTCGCCGACCATCAGCGCATGCAGCCCCTGCATATGGAGATCACGCAGCGCCTCGGCCTTGTCCAGCGGAGTGACGCCGGCCCGCCAATCGGCGATGCCCAGCCGCTGCGCCAGATCCCGGACCACCGGCGCCGCATCGCCCGACAACAGCATCACGCGCCGGCCCGATGCAAGCAGCCGCGCCACGCAGGTCTCGGCGCCCGGCCGCAGCCGGTCCGAGAATTCCAGCCGGATCGGCATCGCCTCTTGCCCAAGCGACAGCCAGCTTGCCGAAAGCGTCGCATCGCCATGTTCGGCCCCCAGCCAGTCGGCGCGGCCCAGCTGCAGCTCGCGCCCCTGCCAGGTTCCGGCGATGCCATAACCCGGCACCTCGCGCAGATCGGCCAGCGCGGCAGGCTCGGTGCCGGCCTCGCGCAGCGCCTGCGTCAGCGCCTGCGACAAGGGATGCCCCGAGCCCTGCGCCAAGGCCAGCGCCGCGGGGCGGGCATCCCTCGGGATCGGGTCGAGCGACACCAGTTGCGGCACGCCCATGGTCAGGGTGCCGGTCTTGTCGAAGACCACGGCATCGACCTCGGCCAGCCGCTCCAGCGCGGTGCCGTCCTTGATCAGCATGCCGCGCCGGAACAACCGGCCCGAGGCCGCGGTGATCACCGCCGGCACCGCCAGTCCCAAGGCGCAGGGGCAGGTGATGATCAACACCGCCGCCGCCACGTTCACCGCCAGCCGCAGGTCGTGCGTGGTCAGATACCAGCCGAGAAAACTGCAGAAGGCCAGAAGATGCACCAGCGGCGAATAGAGCCGCGAGGCGCGGTCGGCGAGGCCGGTGTAATGGCCACGCGCCGATTCCGCCGCCGCCACCAGCGCCGTCAGCCGCGCCAGCGAGCTGTCGCGCCCGGCCGCGGTCACCCGCATGACCAGCGGTCCGGTCAGGTTCACCTCGCCCGCCGAAAGTGCGAGGCCGGGACCGGCGGGAACCGGAATGCTCTCGCCGGTCAAAAGCGAGCGGTCGATCTCGCTGCTGCCCTCGGCAATCTCGCCATCGGCAGGGATGCGGGCGCCGGGGCGGATGCGGATCAGGTCGCCGGGGCTCAGCTCGGCCACTGGCACCGGCTCGTCGCCCGCGGCGGTGACGCGGAAGGCGCGCGGCACCTCCAGCGCGGTCAGTTCCTCGGCGGCAGAGCGGGCGACGGCGCGGGTGCGATAATCCAGATAGCGCCCGATCAGCAGGAAGAAGCACAGCATCACCGCCGCGTCGAAATAGGCGTGATGGCCGGAATGCAGCGTCTCGTAGACCGAGATGGCGCTGGCCAGGATCAGCGCCAGCGAGATCGGCACGTCCATGCCCAGCCGGCCGTGCCGCAGCGCCCGCCAGGCGCTGGAGAAGAAGGGGCGGCCGGCGAAGGCCACGGTCGGCAGGGCGATGGCGCCGGAGATCCAGTGGAACATGTCGCGCGTCGCGGCCTCGGCCCCCGACCAGACCGCGACCGACAGGATCATGATGTTCATCATCGCAAAGCCCGACACGCCGATGCGCATCAGGATGTCGCGGCCCTGGCGGTCGGCGGCACTGGCCGACAAGGCGGCGGGGTCGAGCTCATGCGCCTCATAGCCGATGCTTTCGACCACCGGGATCAGCTCCTCGGCGGTCAGGCCGGGCGCATCCACGGCGACGCGGCGCAGCGTCAGGTTGACCCGCGCGGCGCGGACGCCGGGATGGCGGTTCAGCACCCGTTCGACATCGGTGATGCAGGTCGCGCAATGGATGGTCGGCAGCGACAGGATCACCTCGCCCTGCCCGCCCTTGGCCGCAGCGATCCGCTGCGCCAGCGGCGCCGCATCGCAGGCCGGACAGGCCGAAAGCCGGACGTCGTGATCGTGCAGCGTGGCGTCCGACATCTCAGTTCACCCGGTTGCCGTGGTAATGGTCGATGCGCTGGCGAAACACGGTGCCATCCGGCGCGGTGGCGGTCAGGTGGATGTTCCACAACCCCGGTGCCAGTTCCAGCGGCGCATGGAACAACCCGCCCCGGTAGGTGAATTGCGGACGCTGGTCCTCGCGCAGATGGGTCGGACGGCCGACTGTCACCTCAAGCGTGCTAACCGGGGCCGGGTTGCCCTGGCCGTCGCGGATCGCCAGCACCAGTTCCTGCCCGTCGTAACCCGGCGTCACCGTCCAGTTCAGCGCCGCCTGCGCGTTGCGGTCGCGGTCGAACCTTTGCGAGGCGACATAGCTGTTCTTGACCTCGAGCCCCGGAAAGGTGCCGACCGCCTTGATCGCCATGAACAGGTTCACCGCGATGATGGTGCCGAATGCGGCCAGCGTGATCATCAGCACGTGGCGGCCGGTGAGTTCACGGGACATCATTCGCTCCTTCCGTGGAAGACGGTATCGACATGGGCGCGCTGCCCATCGGTGGCATCCTCGACCCAAAGCGTCAACTCTGCCTGGCCGCCCTCGGCCAGCGCCGAGGCCTTTTCGGCGGTGATATAGACCCGCTGGGTGTGGGTGCTGTCGGCCGTCACCCCGACCGCGGCACCCGGCAGACCCTCCAGCACCAGGCTGACGCCCGGCGGCACCGCGCCGTCGGGGCCGGTGACCGAGACGGTGAAGTCGCGCGCATCGCCCTGCTTGTTGCGCAGCCGCAAGGCATAGGTGTTGCGGATCGCACCATCGGCCATGGTGACGTAAAGCGGGTTGCGCACCGGCGTCACGTTCAGGTCGAAGGGCGAGCGCAGGAACAACGCCACCACCAGCGCCACGCCAATCCCGGCCCATAGGGTGAAATACAGCACCGTGCGCGGCCGCAGGATGTGCTTCGTCAACGGCTTCGGCGCGGCGCCGGCGCGCTCGGCGGTCTCGTCCTTCAACGCCATGTAGTCGATCAGCCCGCGCGGCTTGCCGATCTTGTCCATCACCTCGTCGCAGGCGTCGATGCAAAGCGCGCAGGTGATGCATTCCATCTGCTGGCCGTCGCGGATGTCGATGCCCATCGGGCAGACGTTCACGCAGGCCATGCAGTCGATGCAGTCGCCCTTGGCGCCGCCGTCGGATTTCGTCGCCTCGCCCTTGTGCAGCTTGCCGCGCGGCTCGCCCCGCCAGTCGCGATAGGCGACGGTCAGCGTGTCCTCATCCATCATCGCGGCCTGGATGCGCGGCCAGGGGCAGGCATAGATGCAGATCTGCTCGCGCGCGAAGCCGCCGAAGACGAAGGTGGTCGCGGTCAGGATGGCCATGGTGGTGTAGGCGGCCGGATGCGCCTGGCCGGCGAGCAGGTTGCCCAGAAGCGTCGGCGCATCGGTGAAATAGAAGATCCAGGCGCCGCCGGTCGCCAGGGCGATCAGCAGCCAGATCAGCCATTTCGTCACCCGCAGCCGCGCCTTCTTCGCGTCCCAGGGCGCGTTCCACAGCCGCAGCCGGGCGTTGCGGTCGCCCTCGACCCAGCGCTCGGTCAGGATGAACAGATCGGTCCAGACCGTCTGCGGGCAGGCATAGCCGCACCAGACCCGCCCCAGCGCCGACGTGAACAGGAACAGCCCCAGCCCGGCCATGACCAGCAGCCCGGCCACAAAATAGAATTCATGCGGCCAGATCTCGATCCAGAAGAAATAGAAACGGCGGTTGGCCAGATCGACCAGCACCGCCTGGTCGGGCATGCCGGGGCCGCGGTCCCAGCGGATCCAGGGCGTGACGTAATAGATCGCCAGGGTCACCGCCATGATGATCCATTTCAGGTTGCGAAACCAGCCCTTGACCCGGCGCGGGAAGATCGGCTCTCGGGCGGCATACAGACGTGGCGGGTCGATGTCGGGATTCGACATGGTTGGCTCCTGTTCGCGTGTCTCGGGTATAGGACCTGACCGTGCGGGCGCATTGATCTGTGTCAAGCGCGGGCGCGTCGGCTTATACCGAAGGCGAGACCGCTGCGGCATGGGCCGCATTGTCGCATCCCGCAGGCAAAAAAGCGGGGGCCGGCTTGTGCCGGACCCTGCCCTGGCCTTTGATAGGAACACCGGCCCCCCTGGAAACGCGCGAACAGGACGGGGGGCCGGTGCCTCCGGGGCCGGTCGACCGGCCGCGGATCTCGGGATTTCTGCGCCTCGGCGGCCTATTCGCCGCCGCCGAGGCTGTGGACATAGGAGGCCACGGCGCGGATGTCGGCCTCTGACAGCCGGCCGGACCAGGCCGGCATCACGCCATAAGGCCCGTCATGCACGATCCGGGAGATCGTTGCCTGGTCGGAACCGTAGAGCCAGACCGCATCGGTCAGGTCCGGGGCGCCCTGGGCCCGGTCGCCACTGCCGTCCTCGGCATGGCAGGACGAGCAGTTGTCGGCAAAGACCGTCGCGCCCTCGGCCGCCAGCGCGGCGTCATGCGGCAGGCCACCCAGTGCCAGAACATGGTTCACCACCTGGCCGATCTGCGCATTCTCCAGCAGCTCGTCGGTGCCGAAGCGCGGCATCTCGGAATAGCGGGTCTCCTCGTCCTTGGGATCGCGGATGCCGTGCTGGATGGTGGTGTGGATCTCCTCCAGCGTGCCGCCCCAGAGCCAGTCGTTGTCCAGCAGCGTCGGATAGCCCGAAGCCCCGCCGGCACCCGAGCCGTGGCATTGCGCGCACCAGGTCCGGAAGATCGCGGCGCCGGCATTGGCGGTGTAGTTCGCCAGATCCGGATCGGCGGCGATCTCCTCCAGCGGGGTCTCGACCAGCCTGGCCTGGATCGGGGCATTGGCGTCGTTGAAGCGCTGGATCTCGACCGCGACGTCGGCGCGGTAGTTCTGACCCAGCAGGCCCTGAGTGGCGCCGGTCAGCAGCGGAATCGCCGGATAGGCGACGACATAGGCCAGCCCCCAGACGATGGTGGCGTAGAAGGTCCAGAGCCACCAGCGCGGCAGCGGGTTGTCATATTCCTCGATCCCGTCCCAGCTATGGCCGGTCGAGGGCACCTCGACCACCTTGCGCGCGCCCTTGCGGTCCCGCACGACGCGGGTGGCGCCGGGGCGCGGCATCGGCTTGTGCAGCGGCTCACCCTCGGGCCCCTTGGGCGGATGCGCCAGGATCTGGGCCTCGTGCTTCGCATCCGCGGCCAGGCGCTCCAGTTCGATGCGGTTGTCGGGATTCTGGGGGCTGGTGTGCTCGTCATCGGTGTCGGCCATCACTCGACCTCCTTTTCGCGCGCGGCGGCGGGCGTATTCTCATTGCGGAAGATGCTTTCCGCCGCGTCGCGGTGCAGCGGGCGCGAGCCGGGCCGGAAGGCGAAAACGACCGTGCCCAGGAAGAACAGCACCAGCAGCAGCAGCACCCAGCTGTCGGCCAGTTCGCGCAGGAAGGAATAGCTGTCCATGGCGGGCCTCAGCGGTTCGGATCGGGCTCGAAGGTCGAGAAATCGACCATGGTGCCCAAGACCTGCAGATAGGCGACCAGGGCGTCCATCTCGGACACGCCGGGGCGGCGGTCGAAATTGCGCTGCTGCGCGCCGGGATAGCGCTCCTCGAGCCCCGAGGCATCGGCATCCGGATCGGCCTGGGCGCGGAAGTCGGCGGCGGCATTCGTCACCATGACCTCGTCATAGGGCACGCCGACCAGCGCATCGGTCCTGAGCCGCTGCCCCATGTTCGAGGCGTCGATGAGCCGGTCGTGCAGGAAGCCGTATTTCGGCATGATCGATTCCGGCACCACCGCCTGCGGGTCGGTCAGGTGGTCGATATGCCATTCGTCCGAATAGCGGCCGCCGACGCGGGCCAGGTCCGGCCCGGTGCGCTTGGACCCCCATTGGAACGGGTGGTCATACATCGACTCGGCCGCCAGGCTGTAATGGCCGTAACGCTCCACCTCGTCGCGCATCGGCCGGATCATCTGGCTGTGGCAGACATAGCAGCCCTCGCGCACGTAGATGTCGCGGCCCTTCAGCTCGAGCGGCGTATAGGGGCGCATGCCCTCGACCTTCTCGATGGTGTTCTGCAGGTAGAACAGCGGCGCGATCTCGACGATGCCGCCGATGGTGACGACGAGGAAGGAAAAGACCAGCAGCAGCGTGGCGTTCTTTTCAAGGACCTTGTGCTTTTCAAGAATGGCCATGATCCGTCCTCACTCTGCCGGGACCGCGACCGTGGTCGCCTGGGTCTTGGGTTGCTTGGCGACGGTGGCCCAGAGGTTGTAGCACATGATCAGCGCACCGCTGAGATAGAGCACCCCGCCCAGGCCACGGACAACGTTCATCGGGAATTTCGCGGCGACCGTGTCGGCGAAGGCGTTGACCAGGAAGCCCTGGCTGTCGACTTCGCGCCACATCAGCCCCTCCATGATGCCCGAGACCCACATCGAGGCGGCGTAGAGCACCAGGCCGATGGTGGCGAGCCAGAAATGCCAGCTGACCAGCGCGGTCGAATAGAGCCGGTCCCGACCCCAGAGCCGCGGCGTCAGGTAATAGAGCGCGCCGAAAGTGATCATGCCGTTCCAGCCCAGGGCCCCGGAATGGACGTGACCGATGGTCCAGTCGGTGTAGTGGCTCAGCGAGTTCACCGCCTTGATCGACATCATCGGCCCTTCAAAGGTCGCCATGCCGTAGAAGCCGACGGCCACCACCATCATGCGGATGATCGGATCGGTGCGCAGCTTGTCCCAGGCGCCCGAGAGCGTCATCAGCCCGTTGATCATGCCGCCCCATGAAGGCATCCACAGGATGATCGAGAACACCATGCCCAGCGTCGAGGCCCAGTCGGGCAGCGCGGTATAGTGCAGGTGGTGCGGACCGGCCCAGATATAGAGGAAGATCAGCGCCCAGAAGTGGATGATCGACAGCTTGTAGCTGTAGACCGGACGCTCGGCCTGCTTGGGGATGAAGTAATACATCATGCCCAGGAAGCCGGCGGTCAGGAAGAAGCCCACCGCGTTGTGGCCATACCACCATTGCGTCATCGCATCCTGCACGCCCGAGAAGAGCTGCACGGATTTCGAGCCGAAGGGGCTGACCGGGATCGCCAGGTTATTGACGATATGCAGCATGGCGATGGTCACGATGAAGGACAGGTAGAACCAGTTCGCCACGTAGATATGCGGCTCTTTCCGTCTCAGGATGGTGCCCAGGAACACGGCCAGATAGACGACCCAGACCACGGTCAGCCACCAGTCCACATACCATTCGGGTTCCGCATATTCCTTGGACTGCGTGGCGCCCAGGATATAGCCGGTCGCCGCCAGCAGGATGAAAAGCTGGTAGCCCCAGAACACGAACCAGGCCGCGTTGCCGCCCCAGAGCCGCGCCGCCGAGGTGCGCTGCACGACATAGAACGAGGTGGCAATCAGCGCATTGCCGCCAAAGGCGAAGATCACCGCCGAAGTATGCAGCGGCCGCAGCTTGCCGAAATTGGTATAGCCCATGGTCCAGTCGCTGAGGTTCAGCGCCGGGAAGGCCAGCTGGAAGGCGATGATCACGCCGACAAGGAAACCCACCACGCCCCAGACGGCGGTCGCGATGACGCCGGCGCGCACCACACCATCCATGTATTGCGTCTCGGGATGCGGTTCGAGCGAGGGTTGCCCGTTGCCCATCTGGCGCAGCACCCGCAGGAACATGACGCCCGCGGCCAGCATGACGATCAGCGCGTTCACCATATAGGCGGGATCGTCGGGTCGCGCGTAATTGGCGCCGAGCGCGGCCAGAACCGCAATCGTGCCAAGCGCGATCAGCTTGATGGTATCCAACATAAAATCCGTGTCCTTCATCCTGTGCCGACCGTCTCCCGAATCGCGTGGCGCCGCGCCCCGGAATCAGATCGACATTGCCCCTTCTACCGTTGCACGGTTTTGTGAGACTTTGATCTGTATCAATCGGTACCCGTTAATAAGGTGTAAAATCGCCGCATATCCGGCAGGATGTCGCAGCCAGCCCATCCCGCACCGGAGAGCGACGACAGGCGCACCAAAGCGCCGAAAGGAGAGGATAATGGGCTACAAGACCATCCTGACCGTCTTGACCGACATGTCGCAGCATCATCAGCTTGATGCCGCCGTCGCCATGACCCGACGCGAGGATGCGCATCTCGACGTGTTCTGCATGGGCGTCGATCACACGCAGAGCGGCTATTACTATGCCGGCGCCTCGGCCTATGTGTTCCAGGAATCGATCGACAAGGCGATGGCCGCCGCCAGCGAGCTGGAAGAAAAGGTCCGCGAGAAGCTGAACCCCGAGGACGTGCGCTGGTCGGTCGATTCGGCAGTCGCGCAGGTCGGCGGGCTGTCGACGCTGGTCGGGATGCGGGCGCGCTATTCCGACCTGGTGGTGTTGAACCGCCCCTATGGCGACGGCGCCACCCCCGATGCCGAGGCGGTGACCGAGGCGGCGTTGTTCGAGGGTTCGGCGCCGGTGCTGATCGTGCCGGACGACCTGAAGGAACCGTTCGGCAAGAAGATCATGATCGCCTGGAACCAGTCGAACGAGGCGATGGCCGCCGTGCGCAGGGCCATGCCGCTGCTGATGGCGGCCGAAAACGTCGAGATCACCGTGATCGACCCCTCGCCCAACGGACCAGAACGCTCGGACCCCGGCGGGGCGCTGTGCCAGATGCTGACCCGCCACGGCGTCAAGGCCGAGATCGCGGTGCTGGCCCGCACTCTGCCGCTGATCAGCGACATCCTGAACCGCCGCGCCACCGAGATCGGCGCCGACATGCTGGTGATGGGCGCCTATGGCCATTCGCGATTCCGCCAGGCGATCCTGGGCGGCGCGACGCGCAACATGCTGGAAAAGGCGCAGGTGCCGGTGCTGATGGCGCGCTGAGCGGTGCAGCAAAAAGCCCCCGGAATCCTCCGGGGGCGCTTCGGCACCGATTCGAGACGGTCAGCTCAGCGGTCCGCCGTCGGAATCGTCGCCGCTTTCCAGCACCAGCTTCTGGAACGAGGGCACGATCACCCGCCGCTTGCCTTCCAGTTCGATCACCCCTTCGCGCTTCAGCGCGCTCATCTGCCGGCTGACGGTTTCCAGCGTCAGGCCCAGGTAATCGGCCATCGCCTCGCGCGTCAGCGGCAGTTCCAGGGCGATGCGGCCCTCGGGCCGGCGCTTGAGCAGCGCCGCCTCGCGCCGGGCCAGGATGACCAGAAGCGAGGCGATCTTTTCGCGCGCCGATTTCCGGCCCAGAAGCAGCAGCCAGTCGCGGGCGGCGTCCAGCTCGTCCAGCGTCATTTCCAGCAGCCGGCTGGCAATGCGGGGATTGTCGATCAGCAGCTTCTCGAAGGGCTTGCGGCGAAAGCAGCACAGCATCAGGTCGCTGGTCGCCGTGACCGTATAGGCGGCGAATTCGCGCCCCGGCCGGCCAAGGAAGTCGCTGGGCAGCAGCAGCCCGACCATCTGCGTGCGCCCGTCCTCGAGCTGCTGGGTCAGGCCGGCCATGCCCGAGACGACCGAGCCCACGAAATCCATCCGGTCGCCGGCCCAGGTGACGACCTGCCCAGCATCGTAGCGCCGGTAGAATTTCATGCCTTCCAGCTCGTCCAGCTCATCACCTTCGCAATGTGCGCAGACGGCCCGGTAGCGGATGGGGCAGATTTCGCAGGGTTGCTGCGTCGCACAGATGGCGGCGGTCTGTTGCATTTGATTTGTGTCAAGGTCCTGGCGCGGGTTCTGGGCATATATAGCATTATGGAACAGCAATCGCAACTTGAGCGGCTGGGACTGTTTGACGCGCGGGTGCCGCGCTATACCAGCTATCCCACCGCCCCGCATTTCACCACCGCCGTGGGCGAGCCGGTCTTTCGCGACTGGATCGCCGCGATCCCGGCCGGCGCCTCGATCTCGTTGTATATGCACGTACCTTTCTGCCGGCGGCTGTGTTGGTTCTGTGCCTGCCGCACGCAGGGTACGCAGTCGGACGAGCCGGTGCGCGCCTATGCCCAGGCCCTGCTGGCCGAACTCGACATGCTGAAAGCAGCCCTGGCGCCGGGTGTCAGATTGTCGCGGCTGCATTGGGGCGGCGGCACGCCGACACTGATGCCGGCCGAGATGATGCGGCTGGTCGCCGGCGCCGTGCTGGACAGCTTCCCGCTGGCCGAAGGCGCGGAATTCTCGGTCGAGATCGATCCGAACGAGATCGACGAGGCGCGCATGGATGCGCTGGCCGAGGCCGGACTGACCCGCGCCTCGATCGGCGTGCAGGATTTCGATCCCGAGATCCAGAAGGTCATCGGCCGCGAGCAGAGCTTCGAGGTGACGAAACGCGCCGTGGACATGATCCGCGACCGCGGCATCGCCAGCCTGAACGCGGACATTCTTTACGGCCTGCCGCATCAGGATCCGCACCGCATCGCCGAATCGGTGCAGAAGCTGCTGGCGCTGTCGCCCGACCGGGTGGCGCTTTACGGCTATGCGCATGTGCCCTGGATGGCCAAGCGCCAGGTGATGATCCCCTCCGAGGCGCTGCCCGACCCGCATGGCCGGCTGCGGCTGTTCGAGACGGCGCGCGCGTTGTTCCTGGCCGACGGCTATGACGAAATCGGCATCGACCATTTCGCCCGTCCTGGCGACGGGCTGGCGCGCGCGCAGAAGGCCGGGCTGCTGCGCCGCAACTTCCAGGGCTATACCGACGACCGGGCCGAGGTGCTGGTAGGCTTGGGCGCCTCGTCGATCTCGCGCTTCCCGCAAGGCTATGCGCAGAACGCCCCGGCCACCGGCGCGCATCTGGGCAAGATCCGCGACGGCCGCTTCTCGACCACGCGCGGCCACGCCTTCACCGCCGAGGACCGCTGGCGCTCGCGGATGATCGAGGCGCTGATGTGCGATTTCGAGATCCGGGCCGAGGAATTCATTCGCGACCATGGTTTCGACGCGGCAAGCCTGGGCCGGGTCTTCGCCCCGGTGGTGGCGCATTTCGGCGAGATGGTCGAAGCCGACGCCGCCGGTTTGCGCATCACCCCCAGGGGGCGGCCGTTGACCCGGATGATCGCCCGGATGTTCGACGGCTACGACATGGCGGCCTCGGGTCATTCCGCCGCGATCTGACGTTAATGGCGATGGCCGTCATGGTCGTCGCCGCAAGCCTCGCCCGCGCGTTCGGTCTCGATGGTGGCATGGTCGATGCCGAAATCCCGCCGCAGCAGGGCCTTGACCCGGCGCACCGTCAGCACCGGATCGGCACCCCCGGCGATGACCAGATGCGCCGACAGCGCCGTGCGCCGTTCGTCGATCTGCCACAGATGCAGGTGATGCGCGGCGGCCACGCCCTCGACACCGGTCATGGCGCCGATCAGCGCCGCGTGGTCGACTCCGGCGGGCGCGGCCAACATCAGCATGCGCATCACCGGCCCGATCTCCCGGCCGATATGCCACAGGATCACCGCCGAGATCAGCAGCGTCAGCACCGGGTCGGCGAGATTCCAGCCGAAGGCCCAGATCAGCGCCCCGCCCAGGATCACCGCGACCGAGACCGCCGCATCGGCCAGGTTGTGCAGGAAGGCGGCGCGGATGTTCACACTGTCCTTCGAGGCACGCCAGACCAGCGCCGCCGTGGCCATGTCCACCAGCAGCGCGAAGCCCGCCAGTGCCATGACCAGCCCGCCCGCGACCTGCGGCGGCTCGACCAGCCGCCCCAAGGCCTCGATCCCCAGCCAAACCGAGACCGCGATCAGCGCGATATAGTTGACGAAGGCCGCGACGATCTCGGCCCGCCCCCAGCCATAGCTCATCTCGGGGCTGGCGGGCCGCCGCGCCAGCCGCCGGGCACCGAAGGCCAGAACCAGCGCCAGCGCATCCGAGAGATTATGCACCCCGTCCGCGATCAACGCCGTGGAATCGGCGACATAGCCGCCGAGGATCTGCGCCCCGGTCAGCATCAGGTTGACCACCACCGCAATCAGGATGGTGCCGTCGCCCGCCCCACCCGGCAGATGCGAATGACCGTGCCCGCCCTCATGCGCATGCGAATGGCCCATTCCACCCTCCCTTGTCGGCTTCTTCGTTGCCCCAATACCCCTGCGGCCGCGCAGCCCGCGCGCCCGCCGGCCGTCAATGCGCCTCGGCCCAGTTCAGCCCATGCCCGGCATCGACGATCAGCGGCACGTCCAGCCGGACCGCGGGATCGGCCGCACCCTGCATGACCCCGCGCGCCGCCTCGACCAGTTCGGGCACCGCGCTTTCCTCGACCTCGAAGACCAGTTCGTCATGCACCTGCAGCAGCATCCTGGCCGGCAAATGCGCGACGGCCTCCGGCATGCGGATCATCGCCCGGCGGATGATGTCGGCCGCCGCGCCCTGGATCGGGGCGTTGATCGCGGCGCGGCGCGCGCCGCCGGCCGCCGGCCCCGACTGGTTGATGCCCGGCGTCATGATCCGCCGCCCGAACAGCGTGCGCACGAACCCGTCCTGCTTCGCGCCGGCCACGGTGCGGTCCATATAGGCGCGGATCTCGGGGAACCGCTCGAAATAGGTGTCGATGAAGCTCTGCGCCTCGGCACGCGGGATGCGCAGGTTGCGCGCCAGGCCGAAGCCCGAGATGCCGTAGATCACCCCGAAATTGATCGCCTTGGCGCGGCGGCGGATCATCGGGTCCATGCCCTCGACCGGCACGCCGAACATCTGGCTGGCGGTCATGGCATGGATGTCGATGCCGTCATGAAAGGCCTGTTTCAGCGCCGGGATCTGCGCCACATGCGCCAGGATCCGCAACTCGATCTGGCTGTAGTCGAGGCTAACCAGCCGCATCCCCGGCCCGGCGACGAAGGCTTCGCGGATGCGCCGCCCCTCATCGGTTCTGACCGGGATGTTCTGCAGGTTCGGATCGGTCGAAGCCAGCCGTCCGGTCTGTGCGCCTGCGATGGAATAGCTGGTGTGCACGCGCCCGGTCTCGGGGTTCAGATGCAGGGGCAGCGCATCGGTATAGGTCGATTTCAGCTTCGAGATCGCGCGCCAGTCCAGCACCCGCGCCGGCAAGGCGTGGCCCTCGGCGGCCAGATCCTCCAGCACCTCGGCGCCGGTGGAAAAGGCGCCGGTCTTGCCCTGCTTGCCGCCGGCCAGGCCCATGCGCTGGAACAGGATCTCACCCAGCTGCTTGGGGCTGCCGACGTTGAACGGACCGCCGGCCAGCTCGTGGATCTCGGCCTCCAGCCCGGCCATCTTCTGCGCAAAGGCGTTGGACATGCGCTTCAGATGCTCTGAATCGATGCGGATGCCGGCCATCTCCATATCGGCCAGCACGCCGATCATCGGCCGCTCCAGCCGCTCATAGGCGGTGGCGACACGGTTCGGGGCCAGCTTCGGGCGCAAGTGATGCCACAGCCGCCAGGTCACCTCGGCATCCTCGGCGGCATATTCGCTGGCCTTGTCGATCGCCACCTGCGCGAAGCTGATCTGCGCCTTGCCCGAGCCGATCAGCTCCTTGATCGGCAGACAGCGATGGCCCAGATACAAGTCGGCCAGCTCGTCCATGCCATGGTTATGCGCCCCGGCGTTCAGCGCATAGGACAGCAGCATGGTATCGTCCAAAGGCGCCATGCGGATGCCATAGCGGGCCAGCACCTTCCAGTCATACTTGATGTTCTGGCCGATCTTCAGCACCGAAGGATCCTCCAGCACCGGCTTCAGCATCGCCAGCGCCCGGTCCAGATCCATCTGCCCCGCGGCCCGGGCGCCCGAGCCGAAAAGGTCGGCGGCGCCATCGACATGGCCCAGCGGCAGATAGGCCGCCCGCCCGGGCCCGGTGCAAAGCGAAACCCCGACCAGTTCGGCCCGCATCTCGTCCAGCCCGGTGGTCTCGGTGTCGATGGCGACCACGCCTTGCCCGGAGATCTCGGCCAGCCACTCGGCCAGCGTGGCCTCGTCGCGGATGGTGACGTAAAGGCCGCGGTCGATGGCCGGCAGTTCGGCGACGGGCGCAACCGGCTCGGCGCTGGCCGCCGGGGCCGCCACCTCGGCCAGGGTCGGCGCCTCGGTCCCGAAACGCTCGGCCACCCGCTTCGACAGGGTGCGCAGCTCCATCCGGGTCAGGAATTCCAGCAGCGTCTCGGGATCGGGCTCGCGGATCTCCAGGCTCTCCAGGCTGAAATCCAGCGCCATGCGGCAATCCAGTTCGACCAGCCGCTTCGAGATGCGGATCTGCTCGGCATGGTCGATCAGGGTCTGGCGGCGCTTGGGCTGCCTGATCTCGGCCGCCCGCGCCAGCAGGGTTTCCAGATCGCCATATTCCTGGATCAGCTGCGCGGCAGTCTTGATGCCGATCCCCGGCGCCCCCGGCACGTTGTCGATGGAATCGCCGGCCAGGGCCTGCACGTCCACCACCCGCTCGGGCCCGACGCCGAATTTCTCGCGCACCTCCTCGGGGCCGATGGGCTTGGCCTTGATCGGGTCCATCATCTCGACCCCGCCGCCGACCAGCTGCATCAAGTCCTTGTCGCTGCTGATGATCGTCACCCGCCCGCCGGCGTCCCGGGCCTGGCAGGCCAGGCTGGCGATGATGTCGTCGGCCTCGAAGCCCGCGGTCTCGATGCAGGCGATGTTGAAGGCGCGGGTCGCCTCGCGGGTCAGCGGGAATTGCGGCCGCAGATCCTCGGGCGGCTCGGGCCGGTTGGCCTTGTAGAGCGGATAGATGTCGTTGCGAAAGGTCCGCGCCGAATGGTCGAAGATCACCGCCGCATGGGTCGGCTGGTCCGAGCCCTTGCCGTCCTGCAGGTATTTCCACACCATGTTGCAGAACCCCGCCACCGCCCCCATGGGCAGCCCGTCGGAACGCCGGGTCAGAGGCGGCAGGGCATGATAGGCGCGAAAGATGAAGGCCGAGCCGTCGATCAGGTGCAGGTGATGGCCCTTGCCGAATCCGTCCGTCATATGCGCGCGCCCCCTGCTTTTGCGTTCGGCAGCCTTGATGCCACGAAGCGGCCCCGGGGCCAAGACCGCGCTTCCCCGGCCTTCACCGTTGCAAAAATACCCCCGCCGGAGGCATCGCCGCGCCGCCGCCGGCGCGGCCTCGCCGCTTGGGAAAGACCGGCCGCAGCCGGGCTCAGTGATCGTCGTGCGCGCGCTCGCGATCGACGACGAAGCGCTTGTCGCAATAGCCGCATTCGACCCAGCCGGTATCCTGCGGAATGGCCAGCCAGACGCGCGGATGGCCCAGTCCCCGCTTCTCGTCGCCGTCGCAGGCGACTTTCCAGGAGGTGACGGTCTGGATCTCGGGGGCCGGGATGGTCATGGCGGTTCCTTGAGCTTTGACGACAAACGCGGTTAAACCGGCGGCGATCATAATGAACGCCATGAGCCGATGCCAGCCCCTGCAAGCAGTCCGAACGCCATCGAAATCAGAGGTCTGACCAAGACCTATGCCGCCGCCGGCAAGGCGCCGGCGAAACATGCGCTGAAGGGGCTGGACCTGTCGATTCCCGCCGGCTCGATCTTCGGCCTGCTCGGCCCCAACGGCGCCGGCAAATCGACGACCATCAACATCATGGCCGGGTTGGTGCGCAAGACCGCCGGCCGGGTGACGATCTGGGGCTTCGACCAGGACGTGAACCCGCGCCAGTCGCGCGCCGCCATCGGCGTCATGCCGCAGGAGCTGAACATCGACCCGTTCCTGACCCCCCGCGCCAGCCTTGAGGTCCAGGCCGGGCTCTACGGCGTGCCAAGACGCGAGCGCTGGACCGACGAGCTGCTGGAGCTGGTCGGGCTGACCGACCAGGCGGAAAGCTATTCGCGCCACCTGTCGGGCGGCATGAAACGGCGGCTGCTGCTGGCCAAGGCGCTGGTGCACCGGCCGCAGATCCTGGTGCTGGACGAACCGACGGCGGGCGTCGACATCCAGCTGCGCGAGATGCTGTGGCGCAACGTGCGGCGGCTGAACGACCAGGGCATGACCATCATCCTGACCACGCATTACCTGGAAGAGGCCGAGCAGATGTGCGACCGCATCGCCATCATCGACCATGGCGAGCTGATCCTTTGCGAGGAAACCGCCGCCCTGCTCGGCCGCGCCGATTCCAAGACGCTGGTCGTCGATACCGGCGATGCCCGCGCCCTGCCCGCCCTGCCCGAGGGCGTGCGGGCCGAGCGGCGCGGCGACGGCCGGCTTGCGCTCAGCTACGCGCCATCGCGCATCCCGGCAGACCGGCTGATCGACGCGCTGCGCGAAGCCCGGCTGCCGATCCGCGACGTCGCGGTCGAGGCGCCGGACCTCGAGGACGTCTTCGTCCAGCTGACCTCGCGCCCGCCGCCTCAGGCCGGCTGAACCATCCGCCCCATCGGCCGGCCGCCCAGGATATGCATGTGGAAATGCGGCACCTCCTGCACGCCATGTTCACCGGCATTGGTGATGGCGCGGAAGCCTTGCCCGCCCTCCAGCGTCACGCCCAGATCGCGCGTGACCCGGGCGACGGCGCGGTGGAAATCCACGATCTCGGCTTCCGAGGCATTGGCGGCGAAATCGTCATAGCTGACATAGGCGCCCTTGGGGATCACCAGAACATGCACCGGCGCCTGCGGGCGGATGTCGCGGAAGACCAGCGTATGCTCGGTCTCCAGCACTGTGTCATTGGGGATCTCGCCGCGCAGGATGCGGGCGAAGATGTTGCTGTCGTCATAGGCGGGCATGGCGGTTCTCTCCTCAATCGTCGAACAGATATTCGGTCGCGGCCAGCTTCAGCGCCGCATCGGGCGGCAGATCGAGGAAGCGGGCAAGCTGCGCGGCATTCTCCTCGGCCGAGCGCCAGGGGGCCACGGAATGGAAGGCCGAGAAATCCATGTCGCGCAGGCGTTCGGCCTCGTGCTCCAGATCGGCGCGCACCGTCGGCAGCAGCCGCTCGACCACCTCGGGCGCGGTCTGCGCCCCTGCAAGGCCGACCCGGTCGATATGGCCGCGCAGGTAATCGTCGTCGAATTGCGAATCGATCAGCAACAGCCGGGTGTCGGCCTTGTCCGACATCAGATCCTGGATCAGATGCAGCGCCGAGGGGTCCAGGCAGATCACCAGCTGATTCGATTCGAACTGCTCGAACAGCAACCGGATCAAGGCGCGGCGATGCCGGTCGCGCTTTTCGATCGTGGTCTCGACCCCGCCCAGGTCGGGCAGATGCGCCTCGGGCTCGTTGAACAGG
Source organism: Paracoccus simplex (assembly GCF_042648325.1). Lineage (NCBI taxonomy): Bacteria > Pseudomonadati > Pseudomonadota > Alphaproteobacteria > Rhodobacterales > Paracoccaceae > Paracoccus > Paracoccus simplex. Next base: position 210,629 of record NZ_JBHRXE010000008.1, read on the forward strand.
AAATCCACCGCCGGGATGGTGCTGTGCCGCCGGATCGCCGCGGTCAGCCGCTTGGCCGCATGCCACTTCTTTGCCACCACCAGCAGCAGCGTGTTGTCGCGGCCCAGGCTGCCCTCGGTCTCCCAGAAGCGCTGGCCGAAGCGGCGCCCGACCCGGCCCCGCGCGGTCAGGAAGCGAAACAGCCCGCTCGCCTCGTTCGAGATCGGGAAATGCACCCCGGTGGCGGCCCAGAGCGCCCCCAGCCGCTCGCGCAGGCGGATCGCTTCGGGGCTGATCTTGCGGGCGAACAGGTAGTTCTGCCCGATCAGCAGGTCGTAATGGTCGTTATAGAAGGTGACCGGCATGCCGTAATCGGTGAAGACCAGATAGGTCAGCGTCCGGGCACGGAGCTCGCGCCGCGGCACCACATGCGGCACGATGGTCTGGAAGAAGGTCTCGTCCGGGATCCAGGTGGTCGAGAAGAACCGCAGCACATCCGGGCGGCTGGCGCAAAATTCCAGCACCTTCTCGACGGTCTGGCGGCGCAGGCACCACCATTGCGAGCCGATCATGACCTGGATGTCGGCCGGCACCTTGCGGCTGAAGCCGAAGCGCTTCTGCAAATCGTAGCTGGTGTAGAACAGCCATTTCCGCGTGCGTTCGTTGAACCAGTGCCGATAGATCAGCCGCTCTTCCTTGAAGCCGGTCTTGATCCAGTCCGATTCGAAGAAGTCGAAATTCTCGATATAGTCGCAATCCTCGGCGTCCAGGAAGGCATGGGCGTATTCGGCCGACTTGATCGGCATGCAATCGCCCGACAGCATGTAGAAATGCGTGGCCTGCGGAAAGGCGACGACGGCGGCGCGCACCGCCTCCAGCGTGGCGCCGACCAGCGACCACTCGCCCCAGCCGCATTTCCAGCGCCGCTGCGCGAAGACCACCGAGGGATTGTCCCCCAGCGCCGCGCGGATCCGTTCGAAATCCCGGGAACTGGCGCGGCCGTCGAAATGGATCGAGACATAGTCGCCCGAGGCGGTCAGCCGCTGCGCCTGCGCGATGACGCCCTTGGGGTCCTTGTGGCAGAGCAGAATGAAGGCGATCCGTGCCATGCTATTTCACCGTCCTGTCCGATCCACGCGCCCGAACGCTCTGCAGCAGGTTGAATCTCTGCCGGCGATTTGCTTTGTGTCCTTACCGATTTTGGCTGGACGGGCAACCCGGGCGTGTGCCTTGCCCATGCCAGGCGCAGAGATTTGAAGGGGAAGATGAGAATGGGTTTCCCAGGAACCTGGATGACGGAAAGCGCCAGCATGGTCTATCGCGTGGTCCCGAAATGCGCCTGCTCCTCGATCGGGCAGATCATGTTCTATTCCGACCATGGCCGCTATTTCGACGGCGACATCCACGATTCCACCAGCGGCCTGCACAAGTGGAACCAGGACGAGAGCCAGCCGCTGATCGAGGCAAACGTCAAGGCCCACAAATCCCTGACCTTCACCTGCGTCAGGAACCCCTATGCGCGCATCCTGTCCTCGTTCTTCGACAAGATCGCCGGCATCCAGAGAAACGGCAAGCGCTATCGCGGCAACCTGGTGCCGCAGCTGATCCAGCGCTACGGCGTCGACGTGGGCAGCCCCGAGAACGGCTTCGAATTCGACCAGGTCGCCAGCTTCCGCCGCTTCCTGCTGTTCGCGCGCGACACCATCCGCTGGCGCCGGCCGATGGAGCCGGACATCCACTGGTCGGCCATGTCCGGCCATATCTCGACCTTCATCGTGAACGGCGGCCGCTACGACCAGATCTTCTTTACCGAGAAGTTCAACGACGGCATGCAGAAAGTGCTGGACGCCGCGCCGACGCCGGTGAAGCTGGACGTGAACGACGTGCCCAAGTTCAACGAATCGGAAGGCCACGGGCCCAAGCGCGCCCACAAGGTCAGCGACTATTTCGACGACCTGTCGCGGCACTTGGTCTGGGAAATCTACAAGAAGGATTTCCAGCTGTTCAAATACGACTTCGACGATCCCGACAACAAGCTCCCCCGGCACGAGATCGACCTGGACGAGATCCACGCCAAGCTGGGCCGCTGAGCCCCCGCGGGGCCGGTCCGGGGCTCCGGCCGCCGCCTTCCGTTTGCCCGATATTCCCGTCGGGCCAGCGCCGCGACGCAAGGCTTTCGCCTTCCTCGCGCCGCGGCCAAGTTTTCCCTTGCGAAAAACCAGAAACGCGCTATTTTCCCGCCTTCATTCGACCGGCGGGGGATGACCCGGACCGTTGCCCCCGTGCGCGCTGCCCTGTTTCGCGCCTTGCGGCCGACGCTCACTTGGCCTATGCCCCGCCCCAGAACCGAAATCAGAATCCGGGGCCGCCCAGCCGGGTTGCCCCCCGAACCCCTTGAGGTTGAGACATGGCCGTCCCTCAGAACCGAGTTACCCGGTCCCGCCGCAACATGCGCCGTTCGCATGACGCGCTCGTTGCCGGCAACCCGAACGAATGCACCAATTGCGGCGAACTGAAGCGCCCGCATCACGTCTGCCCCTCCTGCGGCCATTACGCCGATCGCGAGGTCGTCGCGCAGGCCAACGAGGTCGACCTGGACGAAGACGCGGCCTGAGCGGACTGACCGCGGATATGGCTTCGGCAGATACCAGCGCTCTGCCGCGCGCCCCCGGCGACGGGGACGGCGTGGTGATCTCGGTTGACGCGATGGGCGGCGACCGGGGCCCGGCGACGGTGATCGCCGGCATGGCCGAGAGCGCCGGAAAGAACCCCGATATCCGCTTCATCGTCCACGGCCCCCGGGCCGAGCTGCAGCGGCTGATAGGCCGCCGCGGCGACCTGCTGCAGCGTTGCGACATCCGCGACGCGGCCGGCGTGGTGTCCATGGGCGACAAGCCCAGCCAGGTGCTGCGCAAGGGCGAGGGCACCTCGATGTGGTCCGCCCTCGAATCGGTGCGTCAGCGCGAGGCGACCGCCGCCGTCTCTTGCGGCAATACCGGCGCGCTGATGGCGCTGTCCATGCTGCGGCTGCGCAAGCTGCCCGGCGTGAACCGGCCGGCCATCGCCTGCCTGTGGCCCTCGCGCAATCCGCAGGGTTTCAACGTCATGCTGGATGTCGGCGCCGATATCCGCGCCGATGCGCAGGATCTGCTGACCTATGCTCTGATGGGCGCCTCTTACGCCCGCAACGGTTTCGGGCTGGAGCGGCCGCGCGTTGGCCTGCTGAATGTCGGCACCGAGGAACACAAGGGCCGGCCCGAGCTGAAACAGGCCCATGAACTGATCCCCACCACGGCGCAGGCGGCGAATTTCGACTATGTCGGTTTCGTCGAGGGCGGCGACCTGCCCTCGTCCCGCGTCGATGTGATCGTGACCGACGGCTTCACCGGCAATGTGGCGCTGAAGACCGGCGAGGGCACCGCGAAACTGGTCGGAGATCTTCTCAAGGAAGCCTTCGGCAAGTCGGTGATGTCGAAATTCGCCGCGCTTCTCGCCATGGGCTCGCTCAAGCGGCTGCAAAAGCGGATCGACCCGCGCCGCGTCAACGGCGGCGTCTTTCTGGGGCTGAACGGGACGGTGGTGAAATCGCACGGCTCGGCCGATGCGACCGGCGTCTCGGCAGCCATCAAGCTGGCCTTCCGGCTGGCACAATCCGGATTCCAGGACCGGCTGGCGGCGCGCGTGGCGCAATCCGTCGCGGCGGCAGGCCAAATCAACGGCAGCAAGGAAAGCGAGGCGTCCTGATGCGGCGTGCGATCGTCCGGGGAACCGGCCATTACCTGCCCGAACGCGTGATCGAGAACAGTTGGTTCGAGGACAAGCTGGACACCAGCGACGAATGGATCCGCACCCGCACCGGGATCGAGCGGCGCCATTTCGCGGCCGAGGGCCAGCGCACCAGCGACCTCGGCATTCTCGCCGCCCGGGCCGCGCTCGACAAGGCCGGCATCGCCGCCGACCAGATCGACGCGGTGATCGTGGCCACCTCGACCCCCGACCTGACCTTCCCCTCGGTCGCGACCATGGTCCAGGCGGGGCTCGGGATGCGCGGCGGCTTCGCCTATGACCTGCAGGCGGTCTGCGCCGGCTTCGTCTATGCGCTGGCCAATGCCGATGCGATGATCCGCGCCGGCTTGGCCGAGCGGGTGCTGGTCATCGGCGCCGAGACCTTCAGCCGCATCATGGACTGGACCGACCGCGGCACCTGCGTGCTGTTCGGCGACGGCGCCGGCGCGGTGGTGCTGGAGGCGGCAGAAGGCGACGGCACCTCGGCCGATTGCGGCATCCTCGCCACCGATCTGAACAGCGACGGGCAATATCGCGACCTGCTTTATGTCGATGGCGGCGTCGCCTCGACCGGCACGGCCGGGCATCTGCGCATGCAGGGCAACCTGGTCTTCCGCCACGCGGTCGAGAAACTGGCCGACACCGCCCACCGGGCGCTGGACAAGGCCGGGCTGACGCCCGAGGACGTGAGCTGGCTGGTGCCGCACCAGGCCAACCTGCGCATCATCGAGGCCACCGCCAAACGCATGCACCTGCCGATGGCGAAGGTGGTGCTGACCGTGGCCGATCACGGCAACACCTCGGCCGCCTCGATCCCGCTGGCGCTGTCGGTGGCCGATGCCGAAGGCCGCTTCAAGCCCGGCGACGTGCTGGTGGCCGAGGCCATCGGCGGCGGCCTGGCCTGGGGCTCGGTCGTCCTGCGCTGGTAAGCCGTTATTTCAGCTGCGAATCCTTCGAGCCGCGCCGATTGATCCCGGCCGCCGGCCGCCAGGCCTTGTCGCGGCCCGACTGACAGTCCACGCAAAGCCGCACCCCGGGTATCGCCTGCCGCCGCGCCTCGGGGATCGGCTCGTCGCATTCGTCGCAGAACGCCGCACTCTCGCGCGTCACGCGCTGCGCATTGCGTTGCCGCATCCGCTCGATCGCCTCCCGAGTCGAGACGTCGATCTGTTCGTTCACCGCGTCGTCGCGGGCCCAGCCACCAGCCATGACATTCCCGTTTCACTTGTGCTTCTTCTACCAAGATAGGACGAGAATCCCGCCGTTCCAAGCGGCAGGCAGCGCAGCTTGCGCAGCGCCCCGCCGGTAAGGCGCGAATAATGCGGAACAAAATCGGGGTTCCAGGGAACGGAATCGGGCCGGGGTTGTTGACTTGGCGCCGTAAAGAAATCATCCTTCCCACCATTCAAGAGGTTTCCGAGATGAGCGACACTACCCTGACCCGCATGGACCTGGCCGAGGCGGTGTTCCGTGAGGTGGGCCTCTCCCGCCACGAATCGGCCCAACTTGTCGAAAGCGTGCTCGGCCATATCTCGGACGCGCTGGTGCGCGGCGAGCAGGTCAAGATCTCCTCTTTCGGCACCTTCTCGGTGCGCGACAAGAATGAACGCATCGGCCGCAATCCCAAGACCGGGGAGGAAGTCCCCATCACGCCCCGCCGGGTGCTGTCCTTTCGCCCCTCGCATCTGATGAAGGACCGCGTGGCCGCCGGGAACAGGCGCAAGGGCTGATGAGCAAATCCCCCGACGCCTTTCGTTCCATCGGAGAGGTTTCGCGCCTCGTGGCCGTCGCGCCGCATGTGCTGCGCTATTGGGAAACGCAATTTTCGCAGCTTTCGCCGGTCAAGCGCGCCGACGGGCGCCGCTATTACCGACCCGATGACGTGCGCCTGGCCGCCGGCCTTTGCCAGGTGATGCGCGAGGAAGGGCTGAGCATTCGCGGCGCCAAGCGATTGATCGCCGCCGACCGCGGCGCCGGCCTGCGCGAGATCGGCGCCGCGCGCCTGGGCGAAAGCCTTGCCGAGGAGACTGCGGCCGAGCGTCCCGTCCGCACCCCGGCCGTGCGTCTGGCCGTCCCCGATCCGCAGGCCGAAACCCCGCAAGGGGCGGATATCCCGGCCGTGCCCGCCGCTTCGGCCGCGAAACCGCCCCGCCCCGCGCCCCGCCCCCCCCGGCAGACCGAATCGCTGCCGCTTTTCGCCGGTCTGGAACGGCCGCTGGCGACCGGCTGGCTCGGCCGCCTCGCCGCCACCGCGGCCGGCCTGCGCGGCTGCGAATTGCAGGGCCGGCCCCTGCCCGCCCAAGCCGGGGCCCTGCGCGCCGCGCTGCAGGGCGCCCGCTAAGCCGCATGGCGGATGCGTTTCCCGCCCAGGGCCGCAGCCTGTCCGCAGCAATCAGGATTCTTGCCGAAATTTCCGTGCTTCGCCCCTTGTGCTGGCCGCCCGCTTCGCTCTATATGCCCCTCGTCGGGCCGTGGCGCAGCCTGGTTAGCGCGTCCGTCTGGGGGGCGGAAGGCCGCGAGTTCGAATCTCGCCGGCCCGACCATTCCGAAAACGCCCATCCCCGTCCGGGGGTGGGCGTTTCCTTTTGCCGAAAGGGTTCCGTGTGAACGGTGTGCTTCCCGATTCGTCCCTGCGCCGGCTGATCGCCAGCGGCGCGATCTCGGCCACCCAGCCCATCCTGCCCGAACAGGTCCAGCCCGCCAGCCTCGACCTGCGGCTGGGCACGACGGCTTGGCGGCTGCGCGCCTCGTTCCTGGCCGGACGCGGGCGCAAGGTCAGCGACCGGCTCAAGGATTTCGAGATGCACCGGATGGACCTGACCGGCGGCGCGGTGCTGGAAAAGGGCTGCGTCTACCTGGTGCCGCTGATGGAGCGCCTGTCGCTGCCGACCGGTCTCGACGCGGTCGCCAATGCCAAAAGCTCGACCGGCCGGCTGGATCTGCTGACGCGGCTGGTCACCGACGAGGGCACCGAGTTCGACCGTCTGCCCGAAGGCTATGACGGCCCGATCTATGCCGAGATCTGCCCGCGCAGCTTCTCGGTGCTGGTGCGGCCCGGCATGCGGCTGAACCAGCTGCGGCTGCGCCAGGGCCAGGCGGTGCTGACCGATGCCGAGCTGCGCGGCCTGCACGCGGCCGAGCCGCTGGTCACCGGCCAGGCGCTGATCGACGACGGCCTTGGCTTCTCGGTCGATCTGCGGCCCGAAACCGGCGACCTGGTCGGCTACCGCGCCCGCCCGCATAGCGGCGTCATCGACCTCGACCGTATCGGCGCCTATCAGGCCCGCGACTTCTGGGACGAGTTGCGCAGCAGCGACGGCCAGCTGATCCTCGACCCCGGCGCCTTCTACATCCTGGTCAGCCGCGAGGCAGTGGCGATCCCGCCCGATTACGCCGCCGAGATGGCGCCCTATCTGGCCATGGTGGGCGAGTTCCGGGTGCATTACGCCGGCTTCTTCGACCCGGGCTTCGGCCATGGCGCGGCCGGACAGGGTGCGCGCGGCGTGCTCGAGGTGCGCTGCCACGAGGCGCCCTTCGCGCTGGAACACGGCCAGACCGTCGGCCGGCTGGTCTACGAGCGCATGGCCGCCCGGCCCGAGCGGCTCTATGGCAGCGGCATCGCCTCGAACTACCAGGGCCAGGGGCTGAAGCTCGCCAAGCAATTCGCCTGAGCCGCGACGCCGCCGGCCCATCCTTCACCGTTTTCCAAATACCCCGGGGGAGTCGCGGGCAGCGCGCCGGGGGC
>NZ_JBHRXE010000008.1:218144-253646 GCF_042648325.1 Paracoccus simplex
GCAGCGCGCCGGGGGCAGCGCCCCCTAGCGCAGCCGCCGGGTGATCCGCGCCGCCTGGCGGGCGCGCTTCACCGCCGCGCGGGCGGCCTGCTCGCGGGCGCGCTGCTGCGGGCTCTGCCGGCTGCCGGGCCTGGGCGCGTTCGCCCGACGAATGCCCCGGTTCAACAGCCGGTTGGTGACCATGCGGATCATCATCTTGATGAACTGGTTCATGTTCATCGACTTATGCTCCGTACCTCATTCATCTTCGAACAGATCCTCGGCCGTGGCCCCCGAATCCTCGCCGCCCTCATCCTCGCTGTCTTCGGCGCGGAACAAGCCGGGGGTCATGCCCTCGCCGGCTGGGCGCGCCTCCAGCAAGCCGGCGGCGCGAAGCTCGGCCAAGCCCGGCAGGTCGCGGGCGCTTTCCAGGCCGAAATGATCCAGAAAGGTCTCGGTCACCACGAAGGTCACCGGCCGGCCGGGAGTCTGGCGGCGACGGCCGATGCAAACCCAGTCCAGCTCGATCAACTGGTCCAGGGTGCCGCGGCTGACGGCGACGCCGCGGATCTCCTCGATCTCGGCACGGGTGACGGGTTGGTGATAGGCGATGATCGCCAGGGTCTCGGTCGCGGCGCGCGACAGGCGGCGGCTTTCGATCACGCTTTCCTGCATCAGGAAGCCCAGGTCGGCGGCGGTGCGAAAGGCCCAGGCGTCGCCCAGGCGCGCAAGCTGCACGCCCCGTCCCTCGTAGCGGTCGCGCAGGGCCCGCAGCGCCTCGGCCACGTCGCAGCCGGCCGGCAGGCGCGCGGCGATCTCGCGACCGCTCATCGGCTCGGCCGAGGCAAACAGGATCGCTTCGACCATGCGCTCCTGCTCGGAAAGCGGCAGCGGGAAACGCTGCGGACCGGGGGCGGTGTCGTCCTGGCTCATTGCGGGCGCCTGCGGATGGTGATGGGGGCGAAGGTGCCGGCCTGGGCGATCTCGACCGCGCCCTGCCGCGCCAGTTCCAGCGTGGCGGCGAAGGTCGCCGCGGTGGCCGAGCGGCGGCGCTGCGGATCGGCCTCCCAACCGTCGGGCAGAAAGGTGGAAAGCGCGGTCCAGTCGCCGGCGAAGCCGATCAGCCCGCGCACCCGGTCCAGCGCCTGCTCCATGGTGAAGACATCGCGGCGATCAAAGGCGTAGGGCCGGAACTCGTCGCGGGTGCGCAGCCGGGCATAGGCGCGCATCAGGTCGATCAGCCCGGCCTGCCAGGCGACCTGGCGCTGGCGGGCCACGGTTTCCGGCGCGCCGCGCGGGAAACGGTCCTGGCCCAACCGGTCGCGGGCCATCAGCCGCGCCGCCGCCTCGCGCATGGCGTTCAGCCGCTCGAGCTGGAAGGCCAGATGCGCGGCCAGTTCCTCGGCCGAGGGCCCTTCGGCCTCGGGGTCCGGCGGCAACAGCAGGCGCGATTTCAGATAGGCGAGCCAGGCCGCCATGACCAGGTAATCCGCCGCCAGCTCGATGCGCAGCGCCCGCGCCTCCTCGACGAAGGCAAGATACTGGTCGGCGAGGTCCAGCACCGAAATCTGCATCAGATCGACCTTCTGCGTGCGCGACAGCGTCAGCAGCAGGTCCAACGGCCCCTCGAAACCCGAGACGTCGACGACCAGAACCTCCTCGGCGCGACGCTCGGACACCGGCTGCGGCGCGGGCCCCGGTTCGCGGTCCGGCACGGGGGTCAGATAGGGCACCTTGGTCATGACGCTTCCGGGCAAGAGGGTGCGCGCAGAATCCGTCATGGGCCGGGTTTAGTCAACCGATCAGGCCGCCAGCCCGCCAAGCGCCGTCAGTTCGGCCCGCAGCGCGGCGGTATCCCCGACCAGAGGCGCCCGGCGCAAGGCCAACGCCGCTTCCGCCCGCTCCCGGGCGCGCGGCGACATGGTGCCGGCCGCGGCCACGATCTCTTCCATCTGCGCCGGCGTCTCGTTGCAGGACAGCACCAGGTCGCAGCCGGCGGCGATGGTGGCGGCTGCGCGCTCGGCCGGGCTGCCTGACAGCGCCTGCATGCCGATGTCGTCGGACATCAGCAGCCCGTGAAAGCCGATCTCGCGGCGAATCAGGTCGATCACCGCGGCCGAGGCGGTGGCGGGCGCATCGTCAATGGCGGTAAAGCGGATATGCGCGGTCATCGCCATCGGCAGGTCGGCCAGCGCCCGGAACGGGGCGAAATCCGTGGCGCGCAGCTCGTCCAGCGCGGCCTCGACCACCGGCAGGTCCTTGTGGCTGTCCACCCGTGCCCGGCCATGGCCCGGCATGTGCTTGACCACGGGCAGCACCCCGGCCGCCAGCATCGCCTGCGCGGCGGCGCGGCCCAAGCGGATCACGGTATCGGCATCCGCACCGAGGCAGCGATTCTTCAGAAAGGGATGCGTCTCGTCGCGGGCGAGGTCGAGCACCGGGGCGCAATCGGCGTCGATGCCGACGGCGCGCAATTCCTGGGCCAGCAGGTGATGGTGCAGCCAGATCGCCCGCTCGCCGCGCCCGGCCTGATCCAGCGGCGCCGGCCAGTCGGTCCAGTGCGGCGCCCGCATCCGCTGCACGCGTCCGCCCTCCTGGTCGATCAGCACCGGGGCATCGCGGCCCACCGCTTCGCGCAGCGCCTGGGTCAGCCGGCGCAGGCGGTCCGGCGTGTCGACATTGCGCGCGAACAGGATGAAGCCCCAGGGATCGGCGGCGCGGAAAAAATCACGCTCGGCCCGGCTCAGCTCCGGGCCGGCGATACCGCCAAGGATGGTGGCGCCGGTCATCTCCAGCGGCTCATTTCGCGGTGGCGGGGATGCAGTCCACCCCTTCGGCGATCAGCGCCGCGCAGAACCGGCGGGCTTCGTCCTTCGAAGCGAAGCCGGCGGCGCGCAGGCGCCAGAAGGTGCGGCCGTTGGCCTTGTGCTCCTGCACCACCATCGACTTGCCCGAGAAAAGCGCGCCGAACTTGCCCGAAACGCGGTTCCATTCGCTCTGGGCCAGCGAGTCGCTGTCGAAGGCGCCGATCTGCACCAGCGAGACGCCCGAGGCGACCTGCGCGGGGGCGGAAGCCGGGGCCTCGGCCGGGCGGCTTTCGGCAGCGGCAGGGGACGGATTCGGCGCGGCATCGCTGGCGACGACGGGGGCGGCGGCGACGCGACGCGGGCGCGGCGCCGGCCGTGCCGATTGCGCGATGGTACCGGCGGCGGGCGCGGCGCCCGCCTCGGCCAAGGCGTTGGAGATCGCCACGTCGCGGGTCTCGTTGCCGGCCAGATCGGTCACCACCTCGTTCACCGGCGCCTCGGCGGCCGGGGCATCCGAAATCACGGCGTTCTCGACTGCGTTGGGCGCGGGTTCGCCATCGGGGCGGGCGATGACACGGGCGGTGTCCTCGGCCAACGGCAGCTCGACCGGGTGCGAGGGTGCCTGCGCGGTAGCGCCGAATTCGCCCATCGGCAGGTCCTGCTCGGTCAGCGGCGTGGTTGCGGGGGCGATGGCGACGCGATCGACGGGAACCGGCTCCTCGCCGGCAGCAACGGTGTTCACCGCCAGGCCGGTGCGTTCGGTCAGCTCGCCGCCCGGATTGTCGGGGGCGGTGCGGGCCTCGCCCTCGATGGCGCGGATCACCGGCACGCCCGAAACGTCGCGCACCACCAGCTTGAAGCCCCAGACCGCCAGGATCACGATCAGCCCGACCGAGACCAGCGCGCCCAGGTAATGCGTCAGTCGCGACAGCCGCCCCAGAAGCGAAGGCGATTCGGCCAGCGGCTCGGCATGGGCGTCATAGTGGTGGTCGTCCCAGCCTTCCTCTTGCCAGTCGTCCCGATACCCCTGCTGGCCGTCGGCATGGGGATAATCATGCGCCAGCCTGCCCGGCTGCGCCCCTTCAAACCCGCCCGAGGAGCGGAAATCTACTACCGTCATTCCTGCCTGCCTGCCGGTTGTTCCGACGCTGCTCGTTTATCTGCTCGTCCCCGGCAGGGCACCGTTTTTCAGCGCATTTCCTTGGCCGGAGTCACCCCCAAGATACCAAGACCGGCCGAAATGACAACGCCGACGGACCGCACGAGGGCGATTTTCGCCGCCGTGGCCGCCGCATCGCCCTCTTGCAGGAAGCGCAGCCCCGGCTCGTCATTGCCGCGGTTCCACAGCGAATGCAGGTCCGAGGCGATGTCATAGAGGAAAAACGCGATCCGGTGCGGTTCATGCGCGCGGGCGGCGATTTCCACGGTGCGTGGCCATTCTGCAACTTTCCGGGCCAGTTCCAGCTCGGCCGGATGCGAAAGCTGCGCCAGATCGGCCCCGGCCAGCGCCGTATCCGAAACGTCGACGCCCTGCCCCGCCGCCTTGCCCAGCACCGAGTTGATCCGGGCGCTGGCATATTGCACGTACCAGACCGGATTGTCCTTGGATTGTTCCAGCACCTTGTCGAAGTCGAAATCCAGCGCCGCGTCGTTCTTGCGCGTCAGCATGTGGAAACGGGTCACGTCGGCGCCCGCCTGCTCGACCACGTCGCGCAGGGTGACGAAGGTGCCGGCGCGCTTGGACATCTTGAAGGGCTCGCCGTTCTTGAACAGCTTGACCAGCTGGATCAGCTTCACGTCCAGCGGCACCCGGCCGTCCGACAGCGCCCGGACCGCCGCCTGCATCCGCTTGACATAGCCGCCATGGTCGGCGCCGAACACGTCGATCAGCTCGTCAAAGCCGCGGTCGATCTTGTCCCAGTGATAGGCGATGTCGGGGGCGAAATAGGTCCAGGAGCCGTCCGACTTCTTCACCGGCCGGTCGACGTCGTCACCATGCGCGGTCGAACGGAACAGCGTCTGCTCGCGCGGTTCCCAATCCTCGGGGGTCTTGCCCTTGGGCGGCTCCAGCACCCCCTCGTAGATCAGCCCCTGCTGGCGCAGGCGCTCGATGGCGGCTTCGATGCGGCCGGTGCCGTAAAGCGCCTTCTCGCTGGAAAACACGTCCATGTGGACGTTGAGCAGCGCCAGGTCGGCGCGGATCATCTCCATCATCGCCTCGGTGGCGAAGCTGCGGATCTCGGCCAGCCATTCGCTTTCCGGCTGGTCCAGCAGCCGGGTGCCGTATTCCGCCTTCAGCGCCTCGCCCACCGGGATCAGATAGTCGCCGGGATAGAGCCCCTCGCGGATCTCGGGCTCCAGCCCATTGGCCTCGCGATAACGTTCATAGGCGGAGCGCGCCAGCACATCGACCTGCGCGCCGCCGTCGTTGATATAATATTCGCGGGTGACGGCATGGCCCGAGAAATCCAGAAGCGCCGCCAGCGCGTCGCCGAAGACCGCGCCGCGCGTATGGCCGACATGCATCGGCCCCGTCGGGTTGGCGCTGACGAATTCCACGTTGATCTTGCGGTCCCGGCCCATGTCCGAACGGCCGTAATCCGCGCCCTCGGCCAGCGCCGCACGCACGACGGCCTGCCATTCGGCCGGGGCGAGTCGCAGGTTCAGGAAGCCCGGCCCCGCCACCTCGGCCGAGGTGATGCGCGGGTCGGCGGCCAGGCGGGTGGCCAGCGCCTCGGCGATGTCGCGCGGCTTTTTCCCGGCGGGCTTGGCCAGCACCATGGCGGCGTTGGTGGCCATGTCGCCATGTGCGGCGTCCCGCGGCGGCTCGACCGTCACATGGGCGGTGTCGAGGCCCGCGGGCAGCTCGCCCGCCTGCTCCATCTGCGCCAGCGCATCGAGGACCAGCGCGCGGATATCCGAGAATAGGTTCATGGCTTCCATCCGTAAGATCGCGTCGGGATAGCGCCTGCCCAAGGGGGCCGTCAACCGCGCCGCGACGCCCGGCAAATCGACCCTGCTGCGCGAAAACCGCGCATCAGATTGACGCAGACCGGGTTTTCGGCTAGGTCCGCGCTGTCTGCATCCGGCAGGCAAGGCGAGGGGCGTGCGGAAATTGCGTCCCGAACCGCCGCGAAACCCCGGTCTCCGGGACGGGCGGCGATGGACGCAAGCACGGCGCGGGCTGGTTCCGCGCATTGATACGAAAGCCCTGAATGACCAAATTTTCCGATCTGAAGCTGGACCCCAAGGTTCTGAAAGCCATCGCCGAGGCGGGGTACGAAACCCCGACCCCGATCCAGGCCGGGGCGATTCCCCCGGCGCTGGAAGGCCGCGACGTGCTGGGCATCGCCCAGACCGGCACCGGCAAGACCGCCAGCTTCACCCTGCCGATGATCACCCTGCTGGGCCGCGGCCGCGCCCGCGCCCGGATGCCGCGTTCGCTGGTGCTGTGCCCGACCCGCGAACTGGCCGCCCAGGTGGCCGAGAACTTCGACATCTATGCCAAGCATACCCGGCTGACCAAGGCGCTCTTGATCGGCGGCGTCAGCTTCGGCGAACAGGACAAGCTGATCGACCGCGGCGTCGATGTGCTGATCGCCACGCCCGGCCGGCTGCTGGACCATTTCGAGCGCGGCAAGCTCCTGCTGACCGGCGTGCAGATCATGGTGGTCGATGAGGCCGACCGGATGCTCGACATGGGCTTCATCCCCGATATCGAGCGCATCTTCCAGCTGACGCCCTTCACCCGGCAGACGCTGTTCTTCAGCGCCACCATGGCGCCGGAAATCGAACGCATCACCGACACCTTCCTGCACGCGCCCGAGCGCATCGAGGTCGCCCGCCAGGCCACCACCAGCGAGACCATCACCCAGAAGCTGATCGAGATCACCCCCACCCGCCGCGACCAGACCGCCAAGCAGAAACGCGAGTTGCTGCGCGCCCTGATCCGGGCCGAGGGCGAGGGGCTGAAGAACGCCATCATCTTCTGCAACCGCAAGACCGAGGTGGACATCGTCGCCAAGTCGCTCAAGGCGCATGGCTTCGACGCCGCGCCGATCCACGGCGACCTGGACCAGCGCCACCGCATGGCGACGCTGGACGGCTTCCGCGAAGGGACGCTGCGCTTCCTCATCGCCTCGGACGTGGCGGCGCGCGGGCTCGACATCCCGGCGGTCAGCCATGTCTTCAACTTCGACCTGCCCAGCCATGCCGAGGATTACGTCCACCGCATCGGCCGCACCGGCCGCGCCGGTCGCCAGGGCACCGCGATCTCGATCGCCACGCCGGCGGACGAGAAATATCTCGGCGCCATCGAATCGCTGGTCAAGCAAAGCCTGCCACGCGCCGCGGTGCCCGAGGGCTTCACGCTTTCCTCGGCCGCCCAGGACGCGCCGCGCCCGGCGCGCGAGAGCGGGCGCCGCGAACGCGGCCGCGACCGTGATCGCCGCGGCCGCCGCGACGACAGCGAGCAGCGCGCCCCTGCCCCCGAGCCCCGTGCCGAGGCGAAGCCGGCGGAAACCGCCGAGCGCCGGCACGACCGCCCGGCGCGCGACGAGCAACGCCGCGAAGACCGGCGCGAACGCCATGGCGAGCGCGGCCACGACCGTCATGACCGTCATGACCGGCGCGAGGATCGCCGCGGCGACCGCCATCCGGTGATGGGCATGGGCGACCATGTGCCGGAATTCCTGACCCGCACCTTCCGCCCCGGCTTCACCGAACCCGCCGAGGAGATCACCGAGCAGGCCGATCTGCGGCCGGCAGCCGAGCCCGCCGCCGAAGCGCCGGTCGCGCCGACGCCGGTGACGGAAAGCCCGGCGGCGGAAAGCCGCGCCACGGAAACGGCGGCCTCTGACGCTTCTGCCGCCGAAAGCCCGGCCGCGGACGCGCCCGCCGCGGTAGAAAAGCCCAAGCGCTCGCGCAGCCGCAAGGCCAAGCCGACCGCCGAAGCCGCGCCCGAGGCGCCGACCGGAACGCAGCCCGAAACGCAGCCGCCGGCGGAACCGGCAGCAGGCCCCGAGACGGCGGCACCGGCCGAAGCGGCCGAGCCGGCCGCCCCGGCCAAGCCCGTGCGCAAGCGCAAGCCGCGTGCTCCGAAGGTCGAACCGGTCCAAGCCGCGCCCGCAGAGCCTGCGGAACTCGCGGCCGAGACGCCGGCCGAGACCGAGCCGGCCGCGAAGCCCGCCCGCAGAACGGCAAGGACACCGGCCAAGCCCCGCGCGCCGCGCAAGCCCAAGGCCGTCGCCCAGGCCGAAGCCGAGGCGACGCCGGCCGAAGCCGGCAGCGATGCGACCCAACCCGAGGCTGCCGGCAGCCCGGACGACAGCACCGCCGAGGCCTGAGCCGGCCGCATGGTCTCGCCGGTCTTTCCAGGACCAACGCGGCAGCTATCGCGGGCGCCCTTGCAAAGGCGGCGCCCGTCCTGGGCGGCGCTCGCGCTGGATCTGGCACTGGGGACGCTGGCGGCACTGGGACAGGCGCCCTGGAATCTATGGTTTCTGACGGTTCTGGCGCTTGCCGGACTCTGCTGGCAGATCGGCCGCGCCGGAGGCGGCCGCGCCGCCGCCTGGCATGGCTTTGCCGCCGGCCTCGGGTATTTCGCCCTGGCCATGTGCTGGATCGTCGAGCCGTTCTTCGTCGAACCCGAGATCTATGGCTGGATGGCCCCCTTTGCGCTGTTCTTCATGGCGGCGGGCGGGGCGCTGTTCTGGGCGGTTCCCGCCTGGCTGGCCGCGCGCCTCGCCCCGGGCTTTCCCCGGCAGGGGCTGGTCTTTGCCGGGCTGATGGTATTTTCCGACTGGCTTCGCGGCTGGATCTTCACCGGCCTGCCCTGGGCGCTGACCGGCCATGTCTGGATCGACACCCCGGCCGGCCAGCTGGCCGCGACGCTCGGCTCGATCGGCCTTTCGGGGCTGACCATGCTGGCGGCGGCCCTGCCGCTGGCCTTCTGGCGGGGCGGACCCGACCGCCCGCGCGCCGCCCTGCCCGGCGCGCTGCTGGCCGCCCTGGCCATCGCCGCGGCCTGGAGCGCCGGCATGGCCCGCCTGGCCCAGCCACTGCCCGCCGACAGCGCCCTGCATCTGCGTCTGGTCCAGCCCAACGCCACCCAGGCGCTGAAATGGGATCCCTATTGGTCCGAGGTGTTCTTCCGCCGGCTCCTCGACCTTTCCGCCATCCGCGATCCCGGCCGGCCGGCCCCCGATGCGGTGATCTGGCCGGAAACCGCGGTGAACTTCCTGCTCGAACAATCCGGCACCGCCGCCCAGGACATTGCCGGCTTCGCCGGCGCGCCGGTGATCCTCGGCATCCAGCGCGCCGAGGGCGAACGCTATTTCAACAGCCTGACCGCGTTTTCGGACCGCGGCATCGGCCCGGTCTACGACAAGTTCCACCTCGTGCCCTTCGGCGAATACACGCCCTGGGGCGATGTCATGGCCCGGTTCGGCATCCGCGCTTTCGCCGCGCAGCACGGTTTCGGCTATTCCGCCGGGCCGGGGCCGCAGGTCATGACCCTGCCCGGCCTGCCGCCCCTGCAGCCGCTGATCTGCTACGAGGCGGTGTTCCCGCAGCACCTGGTCACCGGAGCCGACCGCCCGGCCTGGCTGCTGCAGGTCACCAACGACGCCTGGTTCGGTCAGCTTTCCGGTCCCTGGCAGCACCTGGCGCAGGCGCGGCTGCGCGCCATCGAATCGGGCCTGCCGCTGCTGCGGGCGGCGAATACCGGCGTCTCGGCGGTGGTCGATGCCCGCGGGCAGTTGCGCGCCACGCTGGGCCTGAACCTGACCGGCCGCATCGACGCGGCTCTGCCCGGCGCCCTGCCGCCCACGCCCTGGTCGCGCTGGCGCGACTGGCCGGCGCTCGGCCTTGCCGCGATCGGCCTGCTGCTTGCGGCACGGCGCCGCAATCTCCGAGGTTGACGGCAACCGGCGCCTCCACTAACGCTTCGGGTTGACCGTCACAACGGCTTCCTGGCGTGGCGGCGTCATTCAACGGAGCATCTTCATGGCCAGACAGGACTATGTGTTCACCTCGGAATCCGTCTCCGAGGGTCACCCCGACAAATTGTGCGACCAGATCTCGGACGCGGTGCTGGACGCGCTTCTGGCCGAGGACCCGGCCGCCCGCGTCGCCTGCGAGGCCTTTGCCACCACCGGCACCGTGGTCATCGGCGGCGAAATCGGGCTGAGCGACAAGAAGAAGCTCGGCGAATACATGGGCCGCATCGCCCAGATCGCCCGCGATACCATTCGCGACATCGGCTACGAGCAGGAAAAGTTCCACTGGAACACCTGCCACGTCCACAACTACCTGCACGAGCAATCCGCCCATATCAGCCAGGGCGTCGACCGCGACGGCGCCGGCGACCAAGGCATCATGTTCGGCTATGCCGTGGACGAGACGCCCGAGCTGATGCCGGCGCCGATCCAATATGCCCATGCCATCCTGCGCCGCCTGGCCGAGGCGCGCAAATCCGGCGCCGAACCGATGCTGGGCCCGGATGCCAAATCCCAGCTGAGCCTGCGCTACGAGAACGGCAAGCCGGTCGAGATCACCAGCCTGGTGCTCTCGCACCAGCACAAGGACGAATCGCAGAGTTCGGACGACATCCGCGCCATCGTCGAGCCCTATATCCGCGAGGTGCTGCCCGCCGGCTGGCTGACCGAGAAGACGGAATGGTGGGTGAACCCGACCGGCACCTTCGTCATCGGCGGCCCGGACGGCGACGCCGGGTTGACCGGGCGCAAGATCATCGTCGACACCTATGGCGGCGCGGCCCCGCATGGCGGCGGTGCCTTTTCGGGCAAGGATCCGACCAAGGTCGACCGCTCGGCCGCCTATGCCGCGCGCTACCTGGCCAAGAACGTGGTGGCGGCGGGGCTCGCCAAGCGCTGCGTGATCCAGCTTTCCTACGCCATCGGCGTGGCGAAGCCGCTGTCGATCTATGCCGACACCTTCGGCACCAGCAAGGTTCCCGAAACCGAGATCGAGCGCGCCATCTCCCGCGCCATGGACCTGACGCCGCGCGGCATCCGCGAGCATCTGGACCTGTGCCGGCCGATCTATCGCCGCACCGCCGCCTATGGCCATTTCGGCCGCACCCCCGAGGCAGATGGCGGCTTCTCCTGGGAACGCACCGATCTCGCCGAGGCGCTGACGCGCGAGCTTTAAGACCGGGCCGGCTCCTTCCTCGCCGAAAAACCGCCCGGATCCTGTTCCGGGCGCTCGGAAGCCCCGCTGAGCATCTGCAGAATCGGGCAGGACCGGCATGCGGCGCCGGTCCCTTCATCGTTGTAAAAATACCCTGGGGGAGCGCGGAACGCGCGGGGGCAAAGCCCCCGTCTTCAGTCCTTGAAGCTGCGACTGTCCTTGATCTGGTCCCAGGCCCAGACCACCTCCTGCAGCCGATCCTCGTCCGACCGGTCGCCGCCGTTCATGTCGGGATGCAGATCCTTGACCAGGGACTTGTATTGCTTGCGGATCTCCGTCCGGGTCCAACTGTCCTTGGCTTCGAGGATCTCCAGCGCCTTGCGCTCCGTCGGCGGCAGCTTGCGGCTGACGGCCTTGCGCGCCTCGGGGTTGGTGCCGTTGGCGCCCAGGATCTCCAGCGGGTCGTCGATGCCGTGGCGCGCCCATTTCTGTTCCTGGGCGGCGCGGCCGAAGGGCTTGGTCGGCCGTTCCCAGACCGTGGCATTGTCCAGGAATTCCTGGAACTCGGCCTCGGACTGGCCCTGGAAATAGTTCCAGTTCAGGTTGTATTCGCGGACATGCTCCTTGCAGAACCAGTAATACTCGTCCAGCGCCCGCGGCGATTTCGGCGCGCGGTACTGGCCCGGCTGGTTGCAGCCCTCCTTGTCGCAGCGTCGCGTCGAGGTCTCGAAGGCGCCGGACATGCCCCGCCGCCCCTTGGACCGGCGTTTCTTGTCCGAGGCTGCGGATATGTCGAATCCGAACGGGTCGCTGTTGCTCATCTGCCTGCCTTGTCCTGAACGGGACAGGCAGTTTAGGCTATTTCGCAGGACATGAAAGGGGGCAAGCGAATGATTGCCGACGAGATGCGAGAAAGACTGGCCGAACTGCAGCCGCTTCGGCTGGAAATCATCGACGAAAGCGAAAGCCATCGCGGCCATGGCGGCTGGCGCGAGGGCGGCGAGACGCATTTCCGCATCCGCATGGCCAGCCCGCAATTCTCCGGGCTGGGCCATGTCGCGCGGCATCGGCTGGTGCATGCCGCCTTGGGTGACGTCGTGCCGCGCATCCATGCGCTGGCGCTGGAACTGGCGGAAAACTGACCCGTTAGCGCGCGCAGTCTTGCCCGCCCCTGGCGCCGGGCGTAGAAGCCCGGAAAGGCAGAAAGCACAAGGAATTTCCGCATGACCTCGCCCAAGGATTTCAACGACCGCATGCTGTCGCTCGGCCTCGCCCGGGTCAGCGAGGCGGCCGCCCATGCCTCGGCGCGGCTGATCGGCCGCGGCGACGAGAAGGCTGCCGACCAGGCCGCCGTCAATGCCATGCGCGAGCAGCTGAACATGCTGGACATCAAGGGCGTCGTCGTCATCGGCGAGGGCGAGCGGGACGAGGCGCCGATGCTTTACATCGGCGAAGAAGTCGGCTCGGGCGACGGCCCCGAGGTCGACATCGCGCTGGACCCGCTGGAGGGCACCACGCTGACCGCCAAGGACATGCCGAATGCCCTGACCGTGATTGCCATGGCGCCGCGCGGCACCCTGCTGCACGCGCCCGACGTCTACATGGAAAAGCTGGCCATCGGGCCGGGCTATCCGAAGGACGTCGTCAGCCTCGACATGACCCCGGCCGAGCGCGTCCGGGCGCTGGCCAAGGCGCGCGGCGTCAAGGATAGCGACATCACCGTCTGCATCCTGGAACGTCCCCGGCACGAGGATCTGGTGGTAGAGGTGCGCTCGACGGGCGCGGCCATCCGGCTGATCACCGACGGCGACGTGGCGGGGGTGATCCATTGCGCCGAAGCGGAACTGACCGGCATCGACATGTACATGGGCTCGGGCGGCGCGCCCGAGGGGGTTCTGGCCGCCTCGGCGCTGAAATGCATGGGCGGGCAGATGTGGGGCAAGCTGCTGTTCCGCAATGACGACGAAAAGGCCCGCGCCGCCAAGGCCGGCATCACCGACCTGGACCGCATCTATTCGCGCGACGAGCTGGTGACCGCCGACGTGATCTTCGCCGCGACCGGGGTGACGAACGGCTCGATCGTGGCCGGCGTCAAGCGCGAGCCGCATTACCTGCAGACCGAAACCATCCTGATGCGCTCCAAGACCGGCTCGGTGCGGCGCATGATCTATCGCAACCCGATCAAGTAAGCGAGCCGACAGGCTTGAACAGCGGGCGGTCATGGGGGATGAAGCCGCCATGACCGCCTTTCTTTCCGTCACCGCCTCGCTGACCGGCCGCCTCTGGCGCGGCCCCGACGCCGCCCTGGAACGCGCCGCCGAGGCGCTGGCGCAGGACAGCCGCCTGCCGCTGCCCGTCAGCCGGGTGCTGGCCGCCCGCGGCGTGCCCGCGCATGAAACGCCGCTTTACCTCGACCCCAAGCTGCGCGACCTGCTGCCCGATCCCTCGGGCCTGCGCGACATGGACAAGGCCGCCGAACGGCTGGTCGCCGCCGTGTTGGCCGGCCAGCGCATCGCCATCTTCGCCGATTACGACGTGGATGGCGGCGCCTCGGCCGCGCTGCTGCTGGACTGGCTGCGCCGCCAGGGCCGCGACGCGACGCTTTATATCCCCGACCGCATCGACGAGGGTTATGGCCCGAACGCCCCGGCCATCGCGGCGCTGTCGCGCGATCACGACCTGATCGTCTGCGTCGATTGCGGCACGCTCAGCCACGAGGCGCTGGCGGCCGCCGCCAGCGATGTGATCGTGCTGGACCACCACCAGGGCGGCGAGACCCTGCCGCCGGTGCTGGCGGTGGTGAATCCGAATCGCGCCGACGAGGATGGCGGCCTCGGCCATCTCTGCGCCGCGGGCGTGGTGTTCCTGGCGCTGGTGCGCTGCAACGGCCTGCTGCGCCGGGACGGCCATCCGCAGCCCGACCTGATTCCGCTGCTCGACCTGGTGGCGCTGGCGACGGTGGCGGACGTGGCGCCGCTGGTCGGCGTGAACCGCGCCTTCGTGCGGCAGGGATTGCTGGTCATGGCCCGCCGCGAACGCCCCGGCCTGGTGGCGCTGTCGGACGTGGCGCGGCTCGATTCGGCGCCGAACGCCTTTCACCTGGGCTTTCTGCTGGGGCCGCGCATCAATGCCGGCGGCCGGGTCGGCAAGGCGGATCTCGGGGCGCTCTGCCTCTCTTGCACCGATGCCCGGCAGGCCGAGCGGCTGGCGGCCGAGCTGGACGCGCTGAACCGCGATCGCCGCGCCATCGAATCCGCCGTGCGCGAGGCGGCGCTGGCGCAGGTCGAGGCCCGGGGCGCCGAAGGCATCGCCTGGGCCGCGGACGACGGCTGGCATCCGGGCGTCGTCGGCATCGTCGCCGCGCGGGTGAAGGAGGCGACCGGCCTGCCCTCGGTGGTGATCGGGGTCGAGGGCGGCATCGGCAAGGGCTCGGCCCGCTCGGTTCCCGGCGTGGACCTGGGCCGCGCCATCCAGCGCCTTGCCGCCGAAGGATGGCTGCTGAAGGGGGGCGGCCATGCCATGGCCGCCGGTCTGACCGTCGAGGAGGCGAAGATCCCCGGCGCCATGGCCCGGCTGTCGCAACTGCTCTCGCGCGAGATGGCCGAGCGGCCCGGCGTGGGCGAGCTGCGCATCTCGGGCCTGCTGGACCCCGCCGGCGCCACGGTCGAGCTGATGCAGATGCTGGAGCGCGCCGGCCCCTTCGGCCAGGCCGCACCGGCGCCGCGCTTCGCCTTTGCCGGGCAGCTGATCGACAGCGCCGGGACGATGGGTGACAGCCACCTGCGCCTGCGCTTCCGCAGCCCCGGCAGCCCGGTGCTGGAGGCGGTGGCCTGGGGCGCGATGAACGGCCCGCTGGGCCCGGCGCTGCTGGGCGCCAAGGGCCGGCGCTTCCACCTGGCGGGCAAGCTGGAACTCTCGCAATGGGGCGGGCGCGAACGGGTGCGGTTGCGCCTGGACGATGCCGCGCCGGCCGGCTGAGCGGGGGCGAAAAAACTTGCAGGGCGGGCGATTTTTCCGCTTGCAGGCCCGCAACAGCTGGCCTAAACACCGCTCCACACCGCGCGGCACGGTCCGGCGGAACGAAAGAGTGGCCCGTTCGTCTATCGGTTAGGACGTCAGGTTTTCAACCTGAAAAGAGGGGTTCGACTCCCCTACGGGCTGCCACTTCTTCCAGATCACGATCGCATCAACGGGCCTTCCCCGCCATGGTTTCACCTCTCGGTGGCTACGCCCGGAGTTTAGCGTTTTACCTGCAGCTGATTACGATTGTCCCCTTGCAGCGGCCGGCAAGCTGTCCTAAACGCCTCGCATCCGCGGCCAAAGCGCCGGCAGGAATGGCCCGTTCGTCTATCGGTTAGGACGTCAGGTTTTCAACCTGAAAAGAGGGGTTCGACTCCCCTACGGGCTGCCATTCCCCCCATGATCCCCCGAAGCGGCGCCGCAGCGCCGTCAGACCTCATGCACCCGGCGCATCAGCAGCGCGGCCAGCCCCGAACAGACCAGCGTCGCCAGCACGATGGGCCGTGCCGTCCCGTCGAAAAGCAGGCCGACCGGCGCCGCGATCAGCACCGCGCCGAAGGTCGAGACCGCCCCGATCACCGACGCCGCCATCCCGGCCACATGCCCCATGCGTTGCAGCGCCATGGCATTCAGGTTGCCGAAGGTCACCCCGGCCATGAAGAACACGCTGACCGCCCAGAAGAAGAAGGCCGGGAAGCGCAACGCCTCGGGCAGCAGGTCGCCCAGGACCAGCACCGTCATCACGCCCGAAACCACCACCTGCATGCGATAGGCCATCACCACGATCCGCCGCATCCCCAGCCGGACGACATAGCGCGCGTTCAGCACCGTGCCGCTGCCCGACAGCAGCGCCATGGCCGCGAACCACAGCGGAAAGTCCTGGCCCTTGCCATAGGTGTCGACGAAAAGCTGCTGGGCCGAGCTGAGCAGCGCGAACATCTGCCCGAAGCCCAGCGTCATCACCAGCGTCACCAGCTGCACCTGACGGTTGCCCAGCACCTCGGCGGCAGAGGCCGCCAGATTGCGCAGGCTCAGCCGCTGCCGCCTCTCGGGCGGCAATGTCTCGGGCCGGCGCAGGTGCATCCACAGGCTGCCGACCAGCGCCAGCACCACGAAGGAGCCGAACACGCCGCGCCAGCCGACGAAATGGATCACCACCGCGCCGATCGACGGCGCCACCGCCGGCACCAGGATGAAGATCATCATCACGAAGCTGGTGATCCGCGCCATCTCGCGCCCCTGGTACAGGTCGCGCACCATGGCCAGCGCCACAATCCGCGGCGCCGCCGCCCCCAGCCCCTGCACGAACCGCGCGGCAAGAAGATGTTCCAGCGTATCGGCAAAGATCGCCGCCACCGCCGCCGCGGCGTAAAGCGCGAAACCGGCGACGATCACCGGCTTGCGGCCCAGCGAATCCGACACCGGCCCCGCCACCAGCAGCCCCAGCCCCATGCCGCCGACAAAGGCGGTCAGCACCAGCTGGGCGCGGTTCACGTCCTCGGGGGTCAGGGCGGCCGCGATCTCGGGCAGCGCCGGCAGCATCGAGTCTATCGAGAAGG
Source organism: Paracoccus simplex (assembly GCF_042648325.1). Classification (NCBI taxonomy): domain Bacteria; kingdom Pseudomonadati; phylum Pseudomonadota; class Alphaproteobacteria; order Rhodobacterales; family Paracoccaceae; genus Paracoccus; species Paracoccus simplex. Next base: position 234,661 of record NZ_JBHRXE010000008.1, read on the forward strand.
CAATGACGGCGAAAATCAGCGCCAGCATTGCGATGAATTCCGGCAGGGGTTGCCTGCGGACCTGTCGGGCAATGGGATCGGTCATGATGAATTCCAGCTGTTCGCCGCCCCGGGCCTAACCCCGCAGGGCTGGCGGTTCAAGGCCCGGCCGGTTGCGCATGCCGGCGGCTGGGCTATATCTGGCGCATGGGCGCATCGCTGAATCTCATGAAACTCTGTGTCGGCTGCGACGATCCGGCCGAGCTTGCCGCCTGGCAGCAGCACCGCTTCCAGGGCGGCCCGGCCCGGCATGTCACCCGCATGTGGCCCAAGCGCGAGGCCGAGCTGCTGGACGGCGGCTCGATCTACTGGGTGTTCAAGGGGGTGATGCAAGCCCGCCAGCGCATCCTGGACCTGCAGGAGGTGACCGGCGAAGACGGCATCCGCCGCTGCGCCCTGATCCTCGAGCCGGCGCTGGTGCGGGTGGCGGCGGTGCCGCGCCGTCCCTTCCAGGGATGGCGCTACCTGCCGGCCGCGGACGCGCCGCCCGACCTGCCGGCGGGACGCGGGGCCGAACCGAACCTGCCGCCCGAGATCGCCCGCGCCTTGGCCGAGATGGGCCTGCGCTGACCGACCCGCAACCGGATCGGGATCGTCGAGAGTAAGGAGAGGCTGGAGCGGGTAGCGGGAATCGAACCCGCGCTAAGAGCTTGGGAAGCTCCTGTGATACCATTTCACCATACCCGCGCAGGCGACCGGATAGCATTGCCGCCGCCCGGTTCGCAAGAGCAATCTGCCGCTTTCCGGTTTCCCGATACCCAGGAAACCGCGCCGGGTCAGCCGCCGGGTCAGCCCAGGGCGCGCGCCCGGTCGCGCAGCAGGAATTTCTGGATCTTGCCGGTCGAGGTCTTGGGCAATTCGCCGAACACCACCGTCTTGGGCACCTTGTAGCGCGCCATGTTGAGCCGGCAGAAGGCGATGACCTCCTCCTCGTTCAGCGCCCGCCCCGGCTTCAGCGCCACGAAGGCGCAGGGGGTTTCGCCCCATGTCTCGTCCGGGCGCGCGACCACGGCGGCCTCCATCACGTCGGGATGCTTGTAGAGCACGTCCTCGACCTCGATCGAGGAGATGTTCTCGCCACCCGAGATGATGATGTCCTTGGAGCGGTCCTTGAGCTCGATATAGCCGTCCGGGTGCATGACCCCCAGATCACCCGAGGCGAACCAGCCGCCGCGGAAGCTCCGCTCGGTGGCCGAGGGGTTTTTCAGATAGCCCTTCATGACGATATTGCCGCGCATGAAGATCTCGCCCATGGTCCGGCCGTCGGCCGGGACCGGCTCCAGCGTCGCGGGATCGGCGACCATCAGCCCGCCCAGCGCCGGGTTGCGCACCCCCTGGCGCGATTTCAGCCGCGCCCGCTGCTCGGCCTCCAGCGCGTCCCAGTCGCCCTTCCAGGCGCAGACCACCGAGGGGCCGTAGGTCTCGGTCAGGCCATAGACATGGGTGATCTCGATGCCCATCGCCTCGACGGCGGCGATGACGGATGCGGGCGGCGGCGCGCCGGCGACCATGGCCTTGACCGGATGGTCGAAATCCTTCAGTTCGTCCGGCGCATTGGCCAGCATGTTCATCACGATGGGCGCGCCGCAGAAATGCGTCACCCTCTCGTCGCGGATCAGGCGGTAGATCGGCTCGGCCCGGACGGCGCGCAGGCAGACGCAGACGCCGGCATTGGCGGCGATGGTCCAGGGAAAGCACCAGCCGTTGCAATGGAACATCGGCAAGGTCCAGAGATAGCGGGCGTGATGCGGCATCCCCCATGAGGTGATGTTGGCCAGCGCGTTCAGCGCCGCGCCGCGGTGGTGATAGACCACGCCCTTGGGATCGCCGGTGGTGCCGGAGGTGTAGTTCAGCGAGATGGCGTTCCATTCGCTGTCCGGCAGGTGCCAGTCGAAATCCGGATCGCCCTCGGCCAGCAACTCGTCATAGGTCAGCCGCCCGGCCCGGCCGCCGCCCGGGAAGCTGGGGTCGAGGATGTCCACCACCAGGATCTCGCGGCCGCGGGCGATCTTGACGGCGCGGTCGGCCAGTTCCGCGAATTCGGGATCGACCAGCAGCACGCGGGCCTCGCCATGCATCAGGATGAAGGCCACCGCCTCGGGATCGAGCCGGGTGTTGATGGCGTTGAGCACCGCCCCGGTCATCGGCACGCTGAAATGGCTCTCGAACATCTCGGGAATGTTGGCGGCCAGGATCGCCACGGTGTCGCCCTGGCCGATGCCGCGCCGCGACAGTGCCCCGGCGATGCGGCGGCAGCGCGCGTAGGTCTCGGCCCAGTTGCGGCGCACCCCCTCGTGCACCACGGCCAACGCCTCGGGATAGACCTGCGCCGTGCGCTCGATGAAGCGCAGCGGCGACAACTGCTCGAAATTGGCCGCGCAGGCGTCGAGGCCCTGGCTATAGATGTCGTAACTCGGCACGATGCTCGCTCCCCCCGTTGCCTCCGGCGCGTGACGCGCCCTCGCGCCGGAGCCTAGCCCAGCCGCGCGGCGGATTGCCATGGGGATCGCGCGGGATGGGCGCATGCGCCGCAGCGGATCGCGGCCGAGGCGATTGGGGATTGATCATCGTCATCTAAACTGTTCGTTATATTCCCGTCAGCAGACTGCCCGGAGCTAGAACGATGTCAGCGCTTGCGCGCCGCATGGCGATTTTCCTGATCCTGCCGCTTTCGGCGGGCCTTATCCCCGTCGCAGCCATGGCCCAGGACCCGTCGCAGATGCCGCCGCCGGCGGTCACGGTGGTGACGGTCCATGCCCGGGACGTGCCACTGACCACCACCCTGCCCGGCCGGGTGACCGCCTCGGCCGAGGCCGAGGTGCGCCCGCAGGTCAATGGCATCGTCACCGAGCGGCTGTTCGACGAGGGCAGCCATGTCAAGGTCGGCGACCCGCTGTTCCGCATCGACGCCACCACCTACCAGGCCGCCGTGGCCCAGGCCGAGGCCGCCGTGGCCCAGGCCCGCGCCCAGGCCGAGAACGCCCGGCGCGAGGCCGAGCGGGTCGGCGCGCTGCGCGATCGCCGCGTCGCCAGCGAAAGCACCACCGACAACGCCATCGCCGCGCGCGACGCCGCCGAGGCGGCGGTCAAGGTCGCCGAGGCGCAACTGCTGACCGCGAAGATCGAACTGGAGCGCACCACCATCCGCGCCGAGCTGGACGGCGAGATCGGTCTGGCGCAGACCAGCCAGGGCGCGCTGGTCACCGCCAGCCAGCAGACGCCGCTGGCGGTGATCCGCAAGCTCGACCCCGTGCATGTCGACGTGACCCAATCGGCGGCCGAGGTCATCCGCTTCCGCCGGACCGTGGCGGCGCAGAACGAGGGCGCCGGACATGCCGAGCAGAAGGTGACGCTGCGACTGGCCGACGGCACCGAGTTCGACCAGGAGGGCACGCTGACCGCAGCCGAGCCCTATGTGAACGAGACCACCGGCGTGGTGACGCTGCGCCTGGCCTTCGCCAATCCCGACCGCATCCTGCTGCCCGGCATGTATGTCCAGGCGGTGGTGCAGCAGGCGACCGCCCGCAACGTGGTGCTGGCACCGCAGGAGGGCGTGACCCGCGACCGCCGCGGCCAGCCCATCGCCCTGGTGGTCAATGCCGAAAACGTGGTCGAGCAGCGCCAGCTGACCGTGCTGCAGGATATGGGCAACCAGTGGATCGTCAGCGAGGGGCTGGCGGATGGCGACCGCATCGTGGTCGAGGGGCTGCAGAAGATCGGTGCCGGCATGACCGTCGCCCCCGAGGAACGCAAGGCGCCCGCGCCCGAGGACGCGCAGGCGGCCGGGGGCGAACAACCCGCCGCCGGGGCCGAGGCCGAGGCGGCGCCGGATGGCGATCGGGGCGCGGCAGAAGCCAAGGCCCGGACCGAGGCCGAACCGCCCGCCGAAGCCGGCGAAGCCGAAACACCCGAAACCGCACCCGGCCAGACCGCACCCGCCGAAACCGCAGCACCGGCGAACTGACCCGGACACCGCGAGGGAACAGTACAGGAACCGCACATGGCCCGCTTCTTCATCGACCGTCCGGTTTTCGCCTGGGTGATCTCGATCCTGATCATGGGTCTGGGGCTCATGTCGATCTTCAGCCTGCCGGTGGCGCAATATCCGCAGATCGCGCCGCCCACGGTCACCATCCGCGCGACCTATCCCGGCGCTTCGGCCGACACGGTGGCCAATACCGTCACCCAGGTCATCGAACAGCAAATGACCGGCCTTGACGGGCTGCGCTATTTCTCGTCCAGCTCGACCTCGGCCGGAACCTCGACCACGGACCTGACCTTCGAAACCGGCACCGATCCCGACATCGCCCAGGTGCAGGTGCAGAACAAGCTGGCGCAGGCCACCGCGCTTCTGCCCGAGCCGGTACAGCGCCAGGGCATCACCGTCGAGAAATCCGCCTCGGGCTTCCTGATGGTGATCGGCCTGACTTCGACCGACGACCGCTACGAGCAGGTGGACCTGGCCGACTACCTGATCTCGAACATCGTCAACGACCTTTCGCGGGTCGAGGGCGTGGGCTCGGTCCAGGTCTTCGGCGCGCAATACGCCATGCGGATCTGGCTCGATCCCTCGAAACTGGCGGCCTATGAGCTGACGCCCTCGGACGTGGTGGCGGCGGTCTCCTCGGAAAATGCGCAGATCTCGGCCGGGGCCTTCGGCAGCCGCCCGGCGCCGACGGGGCAGATGCTGAACGCCACCATCACCGCGCAGTCGCTGCTGTCCACCCCCGAGGATTTCGAGCAGATCGTGCTGCGCGCCGAGGCCGACGGCGGGCTGATCCTGCTCAAGGACGTGGCGCGGGTCGAGATCGGCGCCGAAGATTACATGACCGATGCCCGTTACAACGGCCAGCCGGCCTCGGGCCTGGCGATCAGCCTGGCCTCGGGCGCGAACGCGCTGGACACCGCGGACCGGGTCAAGGCGCGGATGGAGGAATTCGCCCGCTTCTTCCCCGAGGGCATGGAGTACGTCATCCCCTTCGACACCACGCCCTTCGTGCTGATCTCGATCGAGGAGGTGGTGAAGACCCTGGTCGAGGCCATCGTGCTGGTGTTCTTCGTCATGCTGCTGTTCCTGCAGAACTGGCGCGCGACGCTGATCCCGACGCTGGCGGTGCCGGTGGTCATCCTGGGGACATTCGGCATTCTCGCCGCGCTTGGCTTCACCATCAACACCCTGACCATGCTGGCCATGGTGCTGGCCATCGGCCTGCTGGTCGACGACGCCATCGTCGTGGTCGAGAACGTCGAGCGCATCATGGAGGAGGAGGGGCTGGAGCCGCGCGAGGCCACGCGCAAATCCATGGGCCAGATCACCGGCGCGCTGATCGGCATCGCGCTGGTGCTGTCGGCGGTCTTCGTGCCGATGGCCTTCTTCGGCGGCTCGACCGGGGTGATCTACAAGCAGTTCGCCATCACCATCGCCAGCGCCATGGGCCTTTCCGTGGTGGTGGCGTTGACGCTGACCCCGGCGCTTTGCGCCACGCTCTTGCGCAACGAGCACGGCCACAAGACCCGGGGCATCTTCGGCCTGTTCAACCGCGGCTTCGACCGGACCATGCATGGTTACGGCTCCTGGGTGGGCTGGATCATCCGCCGGCCGCTGCGCATGATGCTGGTCTATCTGTGCATCGGCGCCGCCATGGTGCTGCTGTTCCTGCGCACCCCCACCGGCTTTCTGCCGGACGAGGACCAGGGCATCATGTTCGTGCTGGTCCAGGGCCCGACCGGCGCCACCACCGAGCGCACCCAGGCAGTCATCAACCAGGTCGGCGAGTATTTCCAGCAGAACGAGGAAGAGAACGTCGACAGCTTCTTCGGCGTCACCGGATTCAGCTTCGCCGGCTCGGGGCAGAACATGGGCATTGCCTTCCTGCGGCTGAAGGACTGGAAGGACCGTCCGCGGCCCGACCAGTCGGTGCAGGCCATCGCCGGGCGGGCCTTCCCGGCGCTGATGGGCATCCGCGACGCCATGGTGTTCCCGATCGTGCCGCCCTCGGTGATCGAGCTCGGCAACGTCTCGGGCTTCGACTTCTACCTGCAGGCCCGCGCCGGACAGACGCATGAGCAGCTTCTGGACGCGCGCAACCAGCTTCTGGGCATGGTCGGCCAGGACGGCCGCATCGCCCAGGCCCGGCCGAACGGCCTTGAGGACGCGGCGCAATACAACCTGGACATCGACTGGCGCAAGGCCGGCGCCATGGGGGTCTCGGCGACCGATGTCGGCAGCCTGCTCTCGGTCGCCTGGGCCGGGAACTACGTGAACGACTTCATCGACCGCGGCCGCATCAAGAAGGTCTATGTGCAGGGCGAGTCCACCTCGCGCGCCGTGCCGACCGATATCGACAAGTGGCGGGTCAGAAACAGCTCGGGCGGGCTGGTGCCCTTCTCGAACTTCGCCGAGGGCCGCTGGAGCTACGGGCCGCAGGGCATGTCCCGCTATAACGGCGTGCCGGCGATGCAGATCCAAGGCAACCCCGCGCCCGGCGTCTCGTCCGGCCAGGGCATGGATGCCATCGAGGAACTGGCGGGGCAGCTGCCGGCGGGCTTCGACGTGGCCTGGACCGGGCTGTCGCTCGAAGAGCAGCGGGCCGGCAACCAGACGACGCTGCTTTACGGCCTGTCGCTGGCGGTGGTGTTCCTGTGCCTGGCGGCGCTTTACGAAAGCTGGTCGATCCCCTTCGCGGTCATGCTGGCGATGCCCATCGGCGTGCTGGGCGCGCTGGTCGGGGCCTGGCTGGGCGGCTTCGACAATGGCGTGTTCTTCCAGGTCGGCCTGCTGACGGTGATCGGCCTGACCGGCAAGAACGCCATCCTGATCGTCGAATTCGCCCGCGAGCAGGCCGAGCAGGGCAAGCCGCTGTTCGAGGCGGTGACCGAGGCGGCGCGGCAGCGTTTCCGGCCGATCATGATGACCTCGGTCGCCTTCTCGCTCGGCGTGCTGCCGCTGGTGCTGTCGGCCGGGGCCGGCGCCAACGGCCGCAACACCATCGGCGCCACGGTGCTGGGCGGCACCGTCTCGGCCACGGTGCTGGGCGTGCTGTTCGTTCCGCTGTTCTTCGTGCTGGTGCGCCGGGCACTCGGCCGACCCGAACCCGCCGAACCGGCCGCGGCCAAGAGCTGAGCCGCAAGCCAGAAGGCCGTCAGGGCCGGGGCGGATCGCCGCTTCGGTCCCGGATCCTTGCGCCGCCCCCTCATCCACGCAGCCGGCTTGCCCGGCGCCCATCCCCGGCCTAGTCTTTCGCCCGAGGAGGCCGCGTTCGCGGCGGGGAGGGAGATGGACGCAACGGGCCATATCGCGACCGGGCGGCAGGCACCCGAGATGCGGGCGCGGCCGCATGGCGTGGCGCTGCGGCTGCTGGCGCTTGGCGGCTCGGCGCTGGCGTGGCTGGCGATGGTCGCCATCGTCGCCTCGGTCCTGGTGCTCAACGCCCGCGATTCGGTGCGGCACGAGACGCGGGCGGCCTTCCAGCTTGCCAATGCCTTCGCCACGCTGCGGTTGCCGACCTCTTTCGCGCGGCGCGACATGATGGCCGAGGCGGCCAGCATCGCCGCCGACATCGAAACACAGCGCCATGTCTCGGCCGAGCTGCGCGACGCGGCCGGCCGGCCGGTGCCGCTGCGCCTGCCGCCGCAACCGCTGCCCGACAGCGCGCCGGGCTGGTTCACGGCGCTGATCCGGCCGGAACCGCTCAGCGACCTGATCCCGATCGCGCAATATCCCAATGTGCTGGGCGTGCTGGAGATCCGCGCCGATCCCCGGGACGAGATCGCCGAGGCCTGGACCGATTTCCGCCGCATCCTGCCGCTGCTGGCGGCGACCGCGCTGACGGCCATCGGCGTCACCATGGCGATCACCGGCCTGGTGCTGCGCCGGCTGGGGCTGCTGGGCGCGGCGCTGGAGCGGATGCGCACCGGCGATCTGGACCATCCCGCGCCGCAGACCGGGCTGACCGAGCTGGCGGCGCTCAGCGACGGGGTGAACGCGCTGGCCGCGCATCTGGCGGCCCAGCGCGCCGAGAACCGGCGCCTGCAGGCCCGGATGATGACGCTGGCCGAGGCCGAGCGCGCCCGCATCGCCAGCGACCTGCACGACGGCATCGGGCCGCAGCTTTTCGCCCTGCAGGCTGCCGTGGGCCAGGCCGAGGACCGGGCGCGGAGCCAGACCGACCCGGCGCTGTCTGCCGCCCTCGCCGCCGTCTCGCGCCATGCCGAGGCGATCCGGCAAAGCGCCCGCGCCGCCATCGACGACCTGCGCCTGACCCCCACCGAGGATGCGGACCTGGCCGAGATGCTGCAGGAACTGCTGATCGAATTTTCCGATATCGCCCCGCAGGTCGGGATCACGTTCGACGCCGCCCCCGGCCTGGCCGAGCCGGACGAGGCGGGACAGATCGCGCTTTACCGTTTCGTCCGCGAAAGCGTGCTCAACGCCCTCCGCCATGCCGCGCCGCAAACCATCCGCGTCGGGCTGACGCAGCGCGAGGGCGCGCTGGTCGCCTCGGTCAGCGACGACGGCAGCGGGCCCATGCCAGCAGGACGCCGCGGGCTGGGCCAGTCCGGCATGCGCGACCGGGCCAGCGCGCTTGGCGGCCGGTATCTGCCGCCGCGCCGCGAGGGGCCATGGACCCTGACCGAATTCCACCTGCCCCGCCCGCCAGACCAAGGACCAGCCCGATGACCGCAACCGCCACCTCCGTTCCCGCCACCGCGCTGCGCGTGCTGATCGTCGACGACCATCCGGTGGTGGCCGAGGGTTGGGAGTGGATCACCCGCGGCCGGCTGGATTGCCAGGTCGTCGCCGCGGCCACGCCCTCGCAGGGCTGGCGGGCCTGGCGGCGCGAGGCGCCGGACGTGATCGTCGTGGACCTGACCATGGGCGAGGCGCGGCATGCCGGCCTGCGGCTGATCGAACGGCTGCGCGCGGCCGGCGCCATGCTGCCGATCCTGGTCTTCACCATGCATCGCAGCCCCATCGTCGCGCGCCGGGCGCTGCAGGCAGGCTGCAACGGCATCATCATGAAGGATTCGCCCTCGGCCGAGATCTGCGAGGCGCTGCGGCAGGTCGCCGCGGGCGGCGATTACGTGCCGGCCGATTTGGCGCGCAAGATCGCGCTGATGGAACGACCGGGGGCGGCGCCGGCCCGCCCGCGCCTGACCCCGCGCGAGACCGACATCCTGCGCTCGATCGCCGAAGGACTGTCCTATCGCGAGATAGCCGAGCGCGCCGGCATCAGCTACAAGACCGTCTCCAACGTCAGCCAGACGCTCAAGGACAAGCTGGGCGCGCAGAGCCTTGGCGACCTGGTGGTCAAGGCGGTGCGCCATCTGGACGAAGAACGCGACGGGATCTGAGCCATGGCCCGCTCGCCCTCATCCCACCGCTCGCCCGCTGCACGGCCGCTGATCGGCACCCGCATCCGCGAGCGCCGGCTGTCGCTGGGCCGGCGCCAGACCGAGGTGGCGCGGCGGGCCGAGATCTCGGCCGCCTATCTGAACCTGATCGAGCACAACCGCCGGCCGGTCGGCGATGCGCTGCTGACCCGGCTGGCCGAGGCGCTGGAGATCGACGCGACCGAACTCGCCTCGGATCGCGAGGAAACGCTGGTCAGCGCCCTGCGCGAGGCGGCGGCACGGGCCTCGGACCAGTCCGGTATCGCGGTCGAGCTGGACCAGATCGCGGAATTCGCCGCGCGGTTTCCCGGCTGGGCCTCGGTGCTGGCCGGGGCGACGCGGCGCGCCGACGCGCTGGAACGGCGGCTGGTCGCGCTGTCCGACCGCATGACCCGCGATCCCTATCTGGTGACGACGTTGCACGAGGTTCAATCGGCGGTGACGGCGCTGCGCTCGACCGCCTCGATCCTGGCCGAGACGCCCGAGATCGAGCCGGAATGGCGCGACCGTTTCCATGCCAACCTGGATAGCGACAGCCAGCGCCTGTCGCGCACCGCGCAATCGCTGGTGGCCTATCTGGACAGTTTCGAGGACGAGGCGGTGCCCATGTCGCCGCAGGAGGAGGTCGAGGCCTGGATCGCCGCCGGCCAGCCCGAGCCGGCCGAGGCCGACGAGTTGGCCTCGGACGCGGCCAAGGCCATGGCGCGCGAGGTGCTGGCGATGCAGGCCCGCGACCGGGCGGCGTTGCCCGATGCCGCGCTGTCCTCGGCGGTGGCCGAGGCGGGGGCGCGCGGCGACGACCCGGCGGAGATCGCGGCCCGGTTGGGCCGGCCGCTGGACCTGGTGCTGCGCCGGCTGGGCATGCTGCGCCCCGGCCCCTGGGCGCAGGCCGGGCTGATCGTCTGCGACGGTTCCGGCGCCACGCCGTTTCGCCACGCCGCGCCGGGCTTCGAGCTGCCGCGGCCCGGCGAGGGCTGCGCACTCTGGCCGCTGTTCGAGGCGCTGGCCCAGCCGCAACTGCCGGTGGCGCGGCTGCTTGCAACCAGCGGCGGGCTGCGCTTCGCCTCCTGGGCGGTGGCCGAGCGGCTGCTGCCCATGGGCTTCGACGGGCCGGCGCTGAGCCGGGCGCAGATGCTGATCCGCCCGGCCGGCCCGCAGGACAGCCGCCCGCCGCTGGGTGTCGGCCCCGCCTGCCGCATCTGCCCCCGCCCCGGCTGTGCCGCGCGCCATGAACCTTCGATCCTGGGGCCGGTCTGATTTTGACAACCGATCCGCCTGCCGCCATCATCCGCGAAAAGCCCAGGGAGTGCCGCCGGTGACCGTCGACGTGCTGCTGATCGAGGACGAGCCCAGCATCGCCGAGGCGGTCCGCTTCATCCTGTCGCGCGAGGGCTGGCGCTGCGAGCAATGGCCCGAGGGCTGCGGCGCCGTCCAGCGCATCCGGGCGCTGGCGCCACGGCTGGTGATCCTGGACCTGATGCTGCCCGGCCGCAGCGGCGCCGAGATCCTGGCCGAGCTGCGCGGCGATCCGCAACTGCGGAGGCTGCCGGTGCTGCTGCTCAGCGCGCGCGGCCAGGCCAACCTGCCCGAAGGCGCCGACCGCACCCTGCCCAAGCCCTTCGCCAATGACGACCTGCGCGCCGTGGTGCGCGAATTGCTGGACGCCGCATGAGGCTGATGGCGCGACGCCTGTTCCTGGGCCGGGACGCCTATCGCCGGCGGCGCCTGGCCGATGCGACGCGGGTGGTGCCGGTGCTGTTCGCGCTTCTGGCGGTGCTGCCGCCGATCTGGCTGCCGCATCATTTCAGCTATGCCCGCGGCGCGGTCTGGCTGGCCGTCAGCTGGGCACTGACCATCGCCGTCACCGCCGCGCTGCATCGCGCGCTCGGCCGCGCGGGGGCGGAGGACGAGGATGACGCCTGAAACGCTGGGCGCCGCATCGGTCGCCTATGTCGCGCTGATGTTCCTGCTGGCCCATGCCGCCGACCGCGCCGCCGCGGCCGGCCGCTGGCGCTGGATGGACCGGCCGGCGATCTACACGCTGTCGCTGTCGGTCTATTGCTCGGCCTGGACCTTCTACGGCGCGGTCGGCTACGCCACCCGCTCGGGGCTGGAATTCCTGACCATCTATCTGGGCCCCGGCATCGTCTTCGCCGGCGCCTGGTGGGGATTGCGGCGGCTGGTGCGCGTCGCCCGGCTGCATCGCGTCACCTCGATCGCCGACCTGATCTCCAGCCGCTTCGGCAAATCCGCCGGTCTGGCGGCGCTGGTCACGCTGATCGGCGTGGTGGCGGCGACACCCTATATCGCACTGCAATTGCAGTCGGTCTCGATGGCGCTTTCGGCCTTCGCCAGCGACCAGCACGCCCTGCCTCGCAACGTCGCGCTTTGGGTGGCGGTGGGGCTTGCGGCCTTCGCCATCCTGTTCGGCACCCGCAACCTCGCCGCCGACGAGCGGCACCATGGCGTCGTCATGGCCATCGCGGTCGAGGCGGTGGTCAAACTTGCCGCCTTCGTCGCCGTCGGCGGCTATGTGCTTTGGGGCATCGCCGACGGGCCCGGCGACGTGCTGGCCCGCATCGACCGCATGGCGATCTCGGCCGGGGGCGAGGGCTGGCTGATCCGCCCCGAGCGCTGGTTCGCGCTGATCATGCTGTCAGGGGCGGCGGTGATGGTGCTGCCGCGCATGTTCCACGTCCTGGTGGTCGAGGCCAGCGACGAGGACCGCCTGCGCCAGGCCGGCTGGGCCTTTCCGGCCTATCTGGCCGCCATGTCCTTCCTGGTCCTGCCCATCGCCGTGGTGGGGGCGGACATGCTGCCCAAGGGCTCGAATCCCGATCTTTACGTCCTGGCCCTGCCTTTGTCGCAGGGCCGCGAGGCGCTGGCGACGCTGGTGTTCCTGGGCGGCTTTTCCTCGGCCATGTCCATGGTCGTGGTCAGCGCCATCGCGCTTTCGACGATGATGGCCAACCACTGGCTGGTGCCGCTGTGGCTGTGGCTGCGCCAGGCGGCACTGTCCGAGCCGGCCCAGGCGCCCGAGGATCTGGGCGCGCTGATGCTGAACGCCCGCCGCCTGGCCATCGTCGCGGTGATCGGCGCCGGTTGGTTCTATCACCACATGTCGGGCGGCACCTCGGCGCTGGCGGCGATGGGAACCGTGGCCTTTTCCGGCATGGCGCAGGTGCTGCCGGCAATGATCGCCGGGCTGCTCTGGCGCGGCGCCACCCGCCGCGGCGCCATCGCCGGCATCCTCGCCGGCGCCGGGATCTGGAGCGGGATGATCTTCCTGCCCTCGCTGGGTCTGGTTTCGCAGCCGGCCCTGCCGGCCGACATCGACCCCTTCGCCGGCGCAGTGCTGCTGGCCCTGTCGGTCAACCTGCTGATGCTGATCCTGGTCTCGCTGCTGGATTTCCCCGACCCGACCGAACGGATGCAGGCCCTGTCCTTCGTCCATGCCATCGCCCCCGATGCCGCGCCGAAAAAGGCCGCTCCGGCGGTGCAGGCCGAGGCGCTGCTGACGCTGGCCGGCCGCATCTGGGGCGGCGAAACCGCGCTGGAGATGTTCCGCCGGGCCGCCGACGACCAGGGCAAGACCGGCTATCTGCCCGATCTGACCCCGCGCCTGCTGGCGGATTTCGAGCGCCGGCTGGCCGGCACCGTCGGGGCGGCCACCGCCTCGGCGCTGATGACCCGGGTCGGCGGGCGCGGCGGGGTCACGGTCGCCGACCTGATGGCGGTGGCGGGCGAGGCCAGCCGCGCCCGCGAGGACAACCGGCGGCTTGAAAGCACCTCGGCCGAGCTGGCCCGGACCGCGGCCATGCTGCAGGAAAGCAACGAGAAACTGACCGCGCTCTCGGCGCAGAAGGACGCCTTCCTGGGCCAGATCAGCCATGAGCTGCGCACCCCCATGACCTCGATCCGGGCCTTTTCCGAGATCCTGATGGAGCCCGACCTGCCCGCCGAGGATCGCGCCCGCTTCGCCGGCATCATCCATGACGAGGCCGGCCGCATGACCCGGCTGCTGGACGATTTGCTCGACATCTCGGTGCTCGAGGCCGGCAAGGCGCGGCTCAAGCCCGAGGTCTTCAACCTGCACGACCTGATCGAACGGGCGCTCGTCTCGGCCGGCGCCAGCGCCGGTGGGCGGGATTTCGCGATTCGCCGCAATGCCATCGCCGAGCACCTGCCGGTGATCACCGATCCCGACCGGCTGCTGCAGGTGCTGATCAACGTGATCGCCAATGCCCGCAAGTATTGCGATTCCGAGACGCCGGTGATCCGCATCGAAACCCGCCGCACGCCCGAGGGCGGAACCGAGATCGACATCGGCGACAACGGCTCGGGCATCGGCGCGGAAAACCGGGCGCTGATCTTCGAGAAATTCGCCCGGCTGAACGATCCGGCCCGGGCCGGCGGCGCCGGGCTGGGTCTGGCGATCTGCAAGGAAATCATGGAGTTCCTGGACGGCTCCATCGCCTATCTGCCCGGCCAGGGCGGCGCCTGCTTCCGCATCGCGCTGCCGCCACGGCCCCGCCGTCGGGCGGATATTGCCGAAAATGCCCGGGGTTAAATCTTTTCGCAACCAGTCCATGCCATGCTGCCCCAGAGAAGGTATTGATTCGGTCTGGTATGGATAACGCAGCAACGGCACGGGCGGCCCGCACCGATATCGGCGGGACGGAACCGGGCACCATCGCCGCCGCGGCCCCGGCTTCGGTCCTGCGCCGCTGGATCGCCGCCAGGGAAAGGGCGCGGGTGCTGCCGGATACCGCCGGCAGTCGGGTCACGCCGGAATTCCGCATCGAACGCGCGGTGGCCACCGCGCTTGGCCGCGCCGCCGAAAAGCAGGCCCGGCTGCCGGTTTTCGTGGAACATGTCGAACTGGCGGGCATGACCTTGCCGGAACTGCCGGAATTCCTGCCCGAACGCGCATTGCTTGCCATTGTCGAGGGCCGGCGGGACGCGATCGGCGTGGTGGCGATCTGCCCCGCCTTGCTGACCTCGCTGATCGAGATGCAGGCCATCGGCCGGGTCACCGCGCGCCCGGCGCAACCACGCAAGCCCACCCGCACCGACGCGACCCTGGCGGCGGATTTCGTCAATGCGCTGCTGGCCGAACTGGCGCGGGAATGTGTCAGCGGGGGCGAGGGGGTGCCGGATTTCGGCACCTTCCGCTATGCCACCTATATGGACGATCCCCGGCCGCTGACTCTGATGCTCGAAGACGCCCCGATGTCCCGTCTGACCCTGCGCTTTCGCATCGGCGCGGGCGGTCAGCGCGACGCGGTGCTGATGATCGCGCTTCCGGCCGAGACGGGGCCCGGGTTGCCTCGTGCCGACAGCGCCAAAGGGGCCGAGGCGACCCTGCCGGCATCGGCCCCGCCCCCCGCCGCCCCGGCCTCGCTGGCCGGAATCGTGCGGGACACGCCGATCCGGCTGGCCGGGATTCTGTGCCGCCGCAAGATCAGCCTGCAACAGTTGCGCAATCTCGGGCCGGGCTCGCTGATTCCGCTGCCGCAGAACGTGCTGGACGAAGCGCGGATCGAAACCCCGCTCGGCCAGCTTCTGGCCCGCGGCCGCCTGGGCGAGGCGGACGGTTTCCACGCCATCCGGCTGCGGGATCTGGCCCGGGAAGCGGCACATGCGCCGGAAATCCGCCAAGCCGCCTGGGAAACGGACGGCCTTGCGCTTCCGGGTCAGCCGGCAGCCGCGGCGACGCAGCGCATGGCGACCCCGCCCGAACCGCCCCTCTCGGACCGCGACGATCCCGACGCCTTCCGCCCGGACGGGCCGGACCCGGCCGCGCCGCCGTTCCGCGCGACCGGCTAAGACAACCGCCGCGGCAAAGGCCATGCTTCGGCGGGACATGCTCCGGTCATGCAGCTTTTACGCGACTTTTCCCGATTTCGAGCCGTGGAGCGGCATCCCCTGCCACCCCCGGTCCAGATTCCCCTTGAAAAATGTGCCGTCTGGACGCATGTAGCTTGCGCCCGCCAAGGCGCGGGTCACCCCCACAGGAGAAGACATGGCCAAGGAAGAAATGCTCGAATTTCCCGGCGTCGTGAAGGAACTCCTGCCCAATGCGACATTCCGGGTCGAGCTAGAGAACGGCCATGAGATCATCGCACATATGGCAGGAAAGATGCGCAAGAACCGCATCCGGGTCCTTGCCGGCGACAAGGTTCAGGTGGAAATGAACACCTACGACCTGACGAAGGGGCGGATCAATTACCGCTTCAAGTAAGCCCGCGGACGCTGTTGTCCCCGGCATGACGACGGCGGTTTCGGCAGCGGATGCGCCTGCGGCGCGGCTCGACGGCCGACCGGAACTGGTGCTCGGCTCAGCAAGCCCCCGTCGCCTGGAATTGCTGGCCCAGATCGGCATCGTCCCCGACCGCGTCCTGCCGGCCGAGATCGACGAGACCCCGCATCGGGACGAAAAGCCACGCGACTATGTCCGCCGCATCGCGCGCGAAAAGACCGCCGCCCTGCTCGGCTGCACGGATGGTGCCGTCCTCTGCGCCGACACCGCGGTCGTCGCCGGCCGCCGGATCCTGGGCAAACCGGCGGACGCGGCAGAAGCCCGGCATTTTCTGGACCTGCTCTCGGGACGGCGGCATCGCGTCCTGACCATGGTGGCGCTGGCCCATCAGGGCCGCTTGCGCGAGCGCCTGGTCGAGACGGCCATCCGCTTCCGCCCGCTCTCGCCGGCGCAGATCGACCGTTATCTGGCTTCGGCGGAGTGGCAGGGCAAGGCCGGCGGCTATGCGATCCAAGGCCGCGCCTCGGCCTTCGTGACCTGGATGCAGGGATCCTACAGCGCCGTCGTCGGCCTGCCTCTGGCCGAGACCGCGACCATGCTTGCCGCCATCGGAATTCGGGAACGGGTGGAATGAAGGGCCGACAAATCGTTCTGGGCCGGCTTTTCGGCCGCGACGCCGCCGCGCTGATGCAAGATGGCCAGCTCGAGGATCTGATCGTCGATCCGGCCGGCGTCACGCCGCTGGCCCCCGGCGCCATCTGCCGGGCCAAGGTCGACCGCCTCGTGAAGGGCCAGGGCGGCGTGTTCCTGCGCCTGCCCGAGGGCGCGCGCGGTTTTCTGCGCGACCGCTCCGGCCTGCGCGAGGGACAATCGTTGCTGATCCAGATCAGCGGCTGCGCCGAGGACGGCAAGGCGATTCCGGTCTCGGCCAGACTGAATTTCCGCGGTCGGCATGTGATCGTCACGCCCGGCATCCAGGGGGTGAACGTCTCGCGCCGCATCCGCGACGCCGCGCTGCGCGACACGCTCGTCCAGCTGGGCGAAAGCGCCCTGGAAGGCCAGGCCGAACCGCCCGGCATCGTTTTCCGCAGCGTCTCGGCCGCCGCTGCGGAAGCCGAGGTCATGACAGAGCTGCGTCAGCTTCTGGACCTGGCCGGCGCCGTTCTCGCCGATCAGGAAGGCCTGCCGGAACTGCTGCTCGACGCGCCGGAACCGGCCGAACAGGCCTGGCAGGACTGGGCCGATCCGCCACCCGACGCGATCGAGGATCACCCCGATGCCTTCGAGATGAGCGGCGCCGAGGCGGCGGCGCACCGATTGCTTGGACCGCGCGTTGAGTTGGGCGGCGGCGCCTGGGCCGAGATCGAGGCTCTGCGGGCGCTGGTCGCCATCGACGTGAATACCGGCAGCGACCATTCGCCTGCCGCCGGACTGAAGGCCAACATCGCCCTGGCGCGCGATCTGCCGCGGCAGCTGCGTCTGCGCGGGCTCGGCGGCCAGATCGTGGTGGATTTCGCGCCGATGCCCAAGCGCGACCGCGGCACGCTCGAACAGGTGCTGCGCGCCGCCTTCCGCACAGAGACCGCCGAAACCGTGTTGATCGGCTGGACTGCCATGGGTCTTTACGAGATCAGCCGCAAGCGCGACCGCATTGCGCTGTCGCGGCTGGCCGAGCCGGAGCAGGACCGATGAAATGCCCCATCTGCGGCAAGCCCGCCTCTGACCGCTACCGTCCCTTCTGTTCCCGGCGCTGCGCCGATGTCGACCTGGCGCGGTGGTTCCGCGGCGATTACCGCATCCCGGGCGAACCGGTTCCGCGCGACGGCGAGGAGGAGTGAAATTTTCACTTTTGGCTCTGGACAGCCGGCTTCGGCTGCCATAACAACGCGCCATTCCAAAGCGAGACGCTGCGGAGCCCGGATAGCTCAGTTGGTAGAGCAGCGGATTGAAAATCCGCGTGTCGGTGGTTCGAATCCGCCTCCGGGCACCATCTTTTCAAAGACATAGCTGTTACTGCTCCATTAGGGGTATCACTCACGGTATCAGTTTCTCGTTCTGGTCCTGTTCTGTTCATTGGCGTTTCTCCCGCGCCTGTCGCGCTCGCATTTCCTGCCGCGCCTCGCCCGCATACTTGGCGATCATGGCTTTCGTGGCGTGGCCGCTATAGGCGGCTATCTCGTCGTCATCACAGCCTGCCCATGCCAATTCCTTGATGCTGCGATAGCGCAGGGCGTGCAGGTCGTAGGCTTCCAGCCCGAGGCGCAGGCGCTCTTTCCGCATGACCTTTGCCATGTAAAAATAGGTCATCGGGTTGCCGTTGGGCTGGGTCAGAATCGGACGGGCCGCAATCGGCGTCGCGCCCAGGGCCAGCTTCGCCTGTTCCAGTGCCGCCTTGAGCGCCGAAGTGCATGGCAGGATCAGGGGTTTGTCAGTCTTGCCCTGCCGCAGTCGCAGCATGTCTCCGTCATAATCGCCCCAAGTGAAGCGTAGCCAGTCGCTCGGGCGCTGGACGCTGCCCACGCCGATCTCAAAGATCAGACGGCATAGCTCGCTGGCCTCGGTCCGGAATTTCTCCACCGCCCAATCCGGCCAGGGCAGATGCTCGCGCTGCCGCTCGACCGGGGTCTTGAGCGCCCGGACACCTTTCGCCGGGTTGTTCTGGATCCAGCCCAGATCAATGGCATGCTCGCAGAGAACGACCAGCATCTGGGGGATGTAGTTCGCAAAGCGGGTGCGGTGCGCGTTGGCCTTCTGCGCCCCGATCACGTCAGCCCGCGTCAGCGCCTTCACGTCGCGGGTGCCGATCTTCTCGCGCAGATAATCCATCACCTTGTCATAGTCCTGCCGGGTGCGCGGCTTGAGACCGGTCCAGCGGTCGGACTTGCGATAGTCGTCCATGAGCGCCGCCCATGAGGTTTTCGCCTGCATCCGCCTGCCGGTCAGAATTTCCCAATACTGCCGGTCAAAGGCTTCGGTGCCTTCTGGCGCATCCATGCGGATCAGCTTCATCCCGGCCTTGCGGAAATAGATCCGGCCCGATGGGTGCTGCCAGATGTATTTCTTGCGCGTCACCATTTCACATCCCCCATGCCGTCCACGGCCTCGCCGCGAATGATCTTGTAAAGCTCGGGCATGTCCCAGCGGGGTAGCCCGCCGATGCTGCGCGGCTTGGGCAGATGCCCCGCATCCACCAGCGAACGGAACTCGCAAGGCTTCATATCGGCTCTGTTGCACAAATCGGCTTAAGGCCGAGGTTCCCCTTTCCCCGGACGGACTTATCCCACAGCTTCCG
>NZ_JBHRXE010000009.1:0-14338 GCF_042648325.1 Paracoccus simplex
GATCTCGTCGCGCTGACGACCAAGCTCCTGCCGGATCGCCCCGAAAATGGCGGGGTCGCGGCTATCCAGCGTTTCGGTGAAGAATCCGGTGTCGGTCATCTGGTCCTCATGCAAAAAAGCGGCTTGTCGGGGTTCTAGCGCCTTTCCTTGCGCCCCGCTAGGACGGATGCGACGCGCGGGCGGTAGATTATCCCATGCATCGCCGGGACTTGCTTCCGCCGGGCGGCTGGCCATGATGGCCGCATGAAACTGCATTTCATCGCCTCGAGCACCGAAACCGCCGTGACCGCCGCCGAGGCGCTGTCCGAGCGCTACGGCCATGTGCCGATCCGCGAGGCCGAGGTGATCGTGGCCTTGGGCGGCGACGGGCTGATGCTGTCGGTCATGCACCAGAATCGCGGCCTGCCGGTCTATGGCATGAACCGCGGCACCGTGGGTTTTCTGATGAACGCCTATTCGGAAGACGACCTGCCCGCCCGCATCCGGGCCGCCGAGGACACCGCGATCAATCCGCTGGCCATGACCGCCGGCACCACCGACGGGCACGAGCATTGCGCGCTGGCCATCAACGAGGTCAGCATGCTGCGCGCCGGCCCGCAGGCGGCGCGGTTGCGCATCAGCGTGAATGGCCGCGTGCGCATGGAGGAGCTGATCTGCGACGGCGCGCTGCTCTCGACCCCGGCCGGCTCGACCGCCTACAACTATTCGGCGAATGGACCGATTCTGCCGCTGGGTTCCGACGTGCTGGCGCTGACCGCCATCGCCGCGTTCCGGCCCCGGCGCTGGCGCGGCGCCATCCTGCCCAAGGCGGCGACGGTGCGCGTCGACGTGCTGGAACCGGACAAGCGCCCGGTGATGGCCGATGCCGATTCGCGCGGCGTCGATTCGGTGCTCTGGGTCGAGATCCGCTCGGAGAACACCATCCGTCACCGGCTGCTTTTCGATCCCGGTCACGGGCTCGAGGAACGGCTGATCCGCGAACAGTTCGTCTGACGCCCGATTCCGCTTGAGCCCGGATTCCATTTGAGCCCGGATTCCATTTGAGACTGCGCGCGGCGCGCGCTAAAGCGCGGGGCATGATGAACCGTCCCGATCTTCCCCCCGAAATCGCCCGCCGCCGGACCTTTGCGATCATCTCGCATCCCGACGCGGGCAAGACCACGCTGACCGAGAAGTTCCTGCTGTTCGGCGGCGCGATCCAGATGGCCGGACAGGTCCGTGCCAAGGGCGAGGCGCGGCGCACGCGCTCGGACTTCATGAAGATGGAGCAGGATCGCGGCATCTCGGTTTCCGCCTCGGCCATGAGCTTCGAGTTCGGGGCCTATCGCTTCAACCTTGTCGATACGCCCGGCCACAGCGATTTCTCGGAAGATACCTATCGCACGCTGACCGCCGTGGACGCGGCGATTATGGTCATCGACGGCGCCAAGGGTGTGGAAAGCCAGACCCGCAAACTGTTCGAGGTCTGCCGGCTGCGCGATCTGCCGATCCTGACCTTCTGCAACAAGATGGATCGCGAAAGCCGCGATACCTTCGAGATCATCGACGAGATTCAGGAAAACCTTGCCATCGACGTGGCGCCGGTCAGCTGGCCCATCGGCATCGGCCGCGATTTCATCGGCGCCTATGATCTTTTGCACGACCGGCTGGAGATCATGGACCGCGCCGACCGCAACAAGGTGGCAGAATCGATCCAGATCAGCGGCCTTGACGATCCCCGGCTGGCCGATCACGTCCCCGCCGACCTGCTGGCCAAGCTGCGCGAGGAACTGGAAATGGCGCGCGAATTGCTGCCCGCCTTTGATCGCAAAAGCTTTCTTGAGGGGCATCTGACCCCGATCTGGTTCGGCAGCGCGATCAACAGCTTCGGCGTCAAGGAGCTGATGACCGGCATCGGCGAATTCGGTCCGGCGCCGCAGCCGCAGAACGCCGCCGAGCGCGAAATCGCCCCCGAGGAAAAGCCGGTGACCGGTTTCGTCTTCAAGGTTCAGGCCAATATGGACCCCAAGCACCGCGACCGGGTGGCCTTCGTGCGTCTGGCCAGCGGGCATTTCGAACGCGGCATGAAGCTGCTGCATGTGCGGTCGAAAAAGCCGATGGCGGTGTCGAACCCGGTGCTGTTTCTGGCCGCCGACCGCGAACTGGCCGAGGAGGCCTGGGCCGGCGACATCATCGGCATCCCGAACCACGGCCAGCTGCGCATCGGCGATGCGCTGACCGAGGGCGAGGCGCTGCGCTTCACCGGCATCCCGAGCTTTGCGCCCGAGCTGTTGCAGACGGTGCGCGCGGGCGATCCGATGAAGGCCAAGCACCTTGAAAAGGCGCTGATGCAATTCGCCGAGGAAGGCGCGGCCAAGGTGTTCAAGCCGATGATCGGCTCGGGCTTCATCGTCGGCGTGGTCGGCGCGCTGCAGTTCGAGGTGCTGGCGAGCAGGATCGAGCTGGAATACGGTCTGCCGGTGCGCTTCGAATCCAGCCAGTTCACCAGCGCGCGCTGGGTGGCCGGGCCCAAGGACGAGGTCGAGAACTTCGCCAATGCGAACAAGGGGCATATGGCGCAGGACCATGACGGCGATCTGGTCTATCTGACCCGCCTGCAATGGGACATCGACCGCGTCGGGCGCGACCATCCCGAGCTGAAGCTGACCGCCACCAAGGAAATGATGGTCTGAGCCGGTGCCGTGGCGGCAGGGCCTGCCGCCACGGGCGTCCTTCAGCGCAGCTGCTTGCGCTTGGTCTCGGGTGCCCACAGGATCGAGAAGATCAGCCCGACCAGCGGGAACATCGCCATCACGATCATGGTCTTCGAGGCGCCGAACATCTCGAGCGAACTGGGCAGCAGGTAGACCGCCGTCGCCGCCGAGACGCGCGAGAAGGCGGCCGAGAAGCCGACGCCGGTCGAGCGCAGCCGGGTCTCGAAGATCTCGGCCGGATAGACATATTCGATGTTGTTCGCCGCCGGGGCCACGAACATGTAGATCCCGAACAGCGCCACCACCAGCCAGACCGGGGCCTGCGGCAACAGGCCGATGGCCAGCAGCACCGCGAACATCACCGCGAAGGTCCAGATCACGAAATGCCGGCGCGTCAGCCAGTGCAGCAGGAACAGGCCGAAGACCGCGCCCAGGATCTGCACCGTGTTCAGCCAGATGTCCACGACCGTGGCATCATGGATCTGCAGCATCTGGAAGACCGGGCCGACGAAGGTGAAGATGGCGAAGAACGGGCCCACCTGGCAGAACCAGAACAGGCCGGAATAGACGTGCTGGCGCCAGTGCGGCGAGGTCAGCAACTCGGCCGGCGAGGCATGGGACTTCTCCAGCACCACGTCGGGAATGTCGTATTCGGCGCCGAAATGCTTGGTGACGACGGCGCGGGCCTCGGCATCGCGGCCGCGGGCCTTCAGCCACATCGGGGTTTCCGGCAGCCGCAGCCGCAGCAGGAAGGTGATCAGCGCCGGCACTGCGCTGGTCGCCAGCAGGAAGCGCCAGTCATTGCCCTGATAAAGGCTGCCGACGACGAAAGCGGTGGTGAAGCCCACCTGCCAGCCCAGCGAGAAGCAGCCCAGCAGCACGCCGCGGCCCTTGCGCCGCGAGAACTCGGCCAGAACCGAGGTGCCGACCGCATATTCGACGCCGATGGCCAGCCCCAGCGCCAGCCGCAAGGCCACGAGCTGCCAGACCTCGGTCACCAGAAGCTGCAGCAGCGACAGCACCAGGAAGGCCAGCAGGTTATAGGAGAACACCGGCCGGCGGCCGTATTTGTCGGCCAGGTTGCCGAAGAACATGCCGCCGACGAAGACGCCGATCAGCGCGCTGGCCGCGATCAGGCCCTGGCTCGGTGCGGAAAGTGCCAGTTCCCGGCTGGCCAGCGCCAACGACGGGCCGACGATGCCCAGGACATAGCCGTCCAGCGCCGCGCCGCCCAGCGAGGCGGCGATGGCGATGATGTGGATGGGTTTCAGCGGCTCCTCGTCCAGGCTCAGCAGCCGGACGTTTCCCGCCTCCGCGAATTGTCTCATGCAGTTCCTCTTGCTCCTCGTCCCGTCCCGACCGACCGGCGCGCCGCGTGTGTGGCGCGGCGGAAAGCGGCAATGATCGGGAAGGGGCCTCCGGGGGGCGAGGATGCATTCCGCGGCGGCGGCAGCAAGGGCGGAAACCGGCGATTTTTGCCGCGCAGAGCCGCCAGCTGCGACACCTGTTTTGACGAATTGCGACATGGGGCGCCTGTGCACCGAGAAGGGCGCAAAAACCGACGCCGCCGGAACCGGCGGCGTCGCGGCGCGATTCCGTCGCGGGCTGTCAGGCCACCGTCACGTCCATGGTGATCTCGGCATTCAGCACCTTGCTGACCGGGCAGCCCTTTTCGGCCTTGCGGGCGCAATCCTCGATCACCGCCTTGTCGCCGTCGCCCCAGATCCGGGTGTTCAGATGCGCGGTCTTGATGGCGAAGCCGTCGTCGGTCTTGGCCAGCCCGATCTCAGATGTGGTCTCGATCTTCACGTTGCTGATCCCGGCCTCTTGCAGGATCATCGACAGCGCCATGCTGAAGCAGGCGGCATGCGCCGCGCCGATCAACTCCTCGGGGTTGGTGCCGGGCAAGCCCTCGAAGCGGGTGTTGAAGCCATAGGGCTGGTTGCTCAACGCGCCGGACTTGGTGGAAAGCGCCCCCTTGCCGTCCTTGAGCCCGCCTTCCCATCTCGCCGAACCGGAATTCACGATCATCGCCGTTCTCCTTTCTGCCGTGACCTGCCGGCTGAACGCGCGATCCCTTGCGCGGGTTCAATCGCCGGCCTATCCCGCCCGAAGAACAAGGGGAATTGCGGATGCCGGTGCATGAACTTGCCGCCCTGGGCGCGGCGGCCTGCTGGGCCGTTACCGGCATCCTGTCGCAATCGGCGGCGCAGGCGCTGGGGCCCTTCGGCTTCAACCGGCTGCGCCAGGCCATGGTCGCGGCCATGCTGGCGGCGGCGGTGATCGCCACCGGGCGGTTGCACGGCATCGCGGGCGCGGACCTGTGGCGGTTGTCGCTGTCGGGAGTGATCGGCATCTTCCTGGGCGATACGCTGCTTTATGTCACGCTGATCCGGCTGGGGCCGCGGCGGTCGGGGGCGCTGTTCGCGCTGAACGCGCCGATGGCGGCGCTGATGGGCTGGCTGGCACTGGGAGAGGCGCTGTCGCCCGCCGCGGTGGTCGGGGTGGTGCTGTCGACGCTGGGGGTGGCCATGGCGGTGCTGGGCCGGCCCGGCCGTTCGGGCGGGCACCGCTTCGAGGCCGTGCAGGGCTCGGTCTGGATCGCCGCGGGCTTCGGGCTGCTGGCGGCGGCCGGGCAGGCCCTCGGCTCGCTGATCGCGCGGCCGGTCATGGCCTCGGGCTTCGATCCCTATGTCGCCTCGCTGATCCGGGTGGCGATGGCGGTCGGCTGCCTGACCTTGCTGATGGCGCTGCCGGTCCGGGCGGTGCGGCCGCTGTCGCGCCCGACGCCGCGGGTGCTGGTTCTGACTGCGCTTTCGGGGCTGATCGCCATGGTGATCGGCATGACGCTGCTGATGTTCGCGTTGCAGGGCGGCAAGGTCGGCATCGTCTCGACGCTTTCGGCGCTGTCGCCGGTGCTGATCCTGCCGGTGCTCTGGGCGATGACCGGGGCGCGGCCCTCGGCCACCTCATGGGCGGGGGCGGTCCTGGCGGTTCTGGGCATGGCGCTGATCTTCCTGCGCTGACGGCTTTGTCATTTGCCGGCGCGGTCCCGACAGGCATCTTGTTGCATATCCGCATTGACAGGAGGAAAGCCATGCGCCTTATCCCATTCGCCCTTGCCGCGCTGATCGCCCTGCCGGCTGCCGCCCAGGACCATGCCGGGATGGATCATGCCGGCCATGGCGACGCCCCCTCGACCGCCGCCTATGGCGCGGCGATGGAGCGGATGCATGAGAACATGACGATGGATTACAGCGGCGATCCCGACGTGGATTTCATGCGCGGCATGATCCCGCATCACCAGGGCGCCATCGACATGGCCCGGGTGGCGCTGGAACATGGCAAGGATCCCGAGGTCCGCAAGCTGGCCGAGGAGGTCATCAAGGCCCAGGAGGCCGAGATCGGGATGATGCAGGACTGGCTGCGCCGGCACGACAAGGCCGAATAGCGGCGGCGGCGCCCTGCGGCGTGGGGGCCGACTGCCCCCACACCCCCGTGGGTATTTTCGCAACGGTGAGGGGCAGGGGCCGGTCGGGCGGCCGGACGCCGCCCCGTTGAACCTCAGTTCCTGATCGCCGCCCGGGCGGCGACGATCTGGGTCGCGGCATTGGCGGCCTCGCGGCCCTTCTTCACGAAATGCTCGCGGAAGATGGCGGTGTGATGCTCGGTTTCCTGGTAGTGATGCGGCGTCAGCGAAACCGACAGCACCGGCACGCCGCTGTCGAGCCCGGCGCGCATCAGCCCGTCCACCACGGCCTGCGCCACGAAGTCGTGGCGATAGATGCCGCCATCGACCACCAGCGCGGCGGCGATCACCGCGGCGTAGCGCCCGGTCTGCGCCAGATCGCGGGCCATCAGCGGCATCTCGAAGGCGCCGGGCACGTCGACAACATCGACCAGATCGCGCGGGACGATTTCGCAGAAGCCGTCCAGCGCCTGGTCGACGATATCGGAATGCCAGTTCGCCTTGATGAAGGCATAGCGGGTGTGTGTCATGCGTGATCTCCTTTCCAAGTGACACGTCACCCAAGGCGATCACATGAGGGCAGGCCCCTGGGGCCGGCTCGCACGCTCTCTTTCATCCGGACTGTGACCGTCGGCCCAGGAATCGCACCTGGTCTGCTGACCCTTGCCGGGGGCAAGGCGCTCGCGGGCTTGCATCGCTGCTTACCGCCGGTGGGGAATTCCGCCCCGCCCTGAGAACAGGGTATCCATGCCAGTCAGCGCCGGCAGGCGCAAGCCTCAGAGCAGCCGTTCCGCCTCCTGGATGGCGAAACGGTCGGTCATGCCGGCCACGTAGTCCAGCACGATCCGGGCCCGCCCGCTCTCGTCCCCGGCGGCCTCGGCGGCCCGGAACCAGTGGTCGGGCATTTTCGAGGGGTCGTCCAGGAACAGCGGAAAAAGGCCGTTCAGCATCTCGGTCACCCGCCGCCGCTCGACCACCACCGAGGGGGCGCGATACATGCGCTGGAACAGGAACAGCTTGATCGCCTTGAGGTTCTGGTAGAGCGGCTTGGAGAAGCGGATGATCGGCCCCTCCATGCCGCGGATGTCGTCGACGCTTTGCGGCTGCAGGCTGGCCAGGCGATTCTGCGCGACGGCGATCACATCCTCGACCATGGTGCCGAAGACCCGGCGCAGCGCCTCGTGCCGCCGCCGCATCGGTTCAAGGCCGGGATGCAGCCGGTCGACCTCGGCGAAGGCCTCGCCGATCACCGGCAGCTGCGCCAGATCTTCCTCGGTGAACAACCCGGCGCGCAGCCCGTCATGCAGGTCGTGGTGGTTATAGGCCACGTCGTCGGCCACCGCCGCCACCTGCGCCTCGGCGCTGGCATTGGTGTGGAGTTCCAGATCCCATTCCGCATTCACCTCGGCCAGGGCATAGGGCAATTCGCCGGTGACCGGCCCGTTATGCTTGGCGATGCCTTCCAGGCTTTCCCAGGTCAGGTTCAGCCCGTCGAAATCGGCGTAATGCCGTTCCAGCCGGGTTACGATGCGCAGCGCCTGGGCGTTGTGGTCGAAGCCGCCATAGGGCGCCATCAGCGCGGCCAGCGCATCCTCGCCGGTATGGCCGAAGGGCGGGTGGCCGAGGTCATGGGCCAGGGCCACCGTCTCGGCCAGGTCGGTGTTCAGGCCCAACGTGCCGGCGATGGTGCGGGCGACCTGCGCCACCTCGATCGTATGGGTCAGGCGGGTGCGGTAATAGTCGCCCTCGTGCTCGACGAAGACCTGGGTCTTGTGCTTCAGCCGGCGGAAGGCGCTGGAATGGATGATGCGGTCGCGGTCGCGCTGCCAGGGGCTGCGGAAGGTGGACATCCGTTCCGGCCAACGGCGGCCGCGGCTTTCTTCGGGCTGGCAGGCATAGGGTGCCGTCATCTCGTCGCTTCCTTGCGGGTCTTTGCGGCGAACCCTATATTCCATGCCGGACGACGGAAACGGGAACGCCCCATGAACGTGGAATTGAACCTGCCCCCCAAGGTCACCGAGCGGGCCTTTGCCCGCCTGGCCGAGATCAATGGCGACGGCCCGGCGCGGCCCCTGCGGGTCGCGGTGGCGGGCGGCGGCTGCTCGGGCTTTCAATACGACATCCGGCTGGACGAGCCGGCCGAGGACGACCTGGTCCTGCAGGGCGGCGGTCAGAGCGTGGTGGTCGATCCGGTCTCGCTGCCCTTCCTGACCGGCGCGGTCATCGACTTTGCCGACGAGCTGATCGGCGCCCGCTTCACCATCGACAATCCCAATGCCAGTTCGTCCTGCGGCTGCGGCACCTCGTTTTCGATCTGATCTGGCGCGGGCGGGCGCGGGCCGCTAGTCTCGCGGCCATGAAGATCGCGACATTCAACATCAACGGCGTCCGCGCCCGCATCGAAACCCTGACCGGCTGGCTCTCGGAGGCGCAGCCCGATGTCGTGGTGCTGCAAGAGATCAAGACCCAGGACGAGGGGTTCCCGCGCGAATCGATCGCCGATCTGGGCTACAATATCCAGACGCATGGCCAGAAGGGCTTCAACGGCGTCGCCATCCTGTCGAAATTGCCGCTGGAGGATGTAAGCCGCGGCCTGCCGGGCGATGACGGCGACGAGCAGGCCCGCTATATCGAGGCGACGGTGGTCGGCCATCGCGCCCTGCGCATCGCCGGCCTGTACCTGCCGAACGGCAACCCGCAGCCGGGGCCGAAATTCGACTACAAGCTGGCCTGGATGGAGCGGCTGCGCGCACGGGCCAAGGCGCTGCTGGCGACCGAGATGCCGGCGGTGATGCTGGGCGACTACAACGTGATCCCCGAGCCGCGCGATGCCGCCTTCCCCGAGAAATGGGTGAACGACGCGCTGTACCAGCCCGAAAGCCGCGCCGCGCTGCGCCGGATCGTCTTCGACGGCTGGGCGGATGCGGTGCGTCTGCGCCATCCGGCCAGCACTCGCGGTCCCTTTACCTTCTGGGACTACCAGGCGGGTGCCTGGCAAAGGGACAACGGTATCCGAATCGACCATGTGCTGCTGTCGCCGCAGGCCGCCGATCTGCTCATCGACCTTGGCATCGACCGCGATGAGCGGGCCAAGGACAAGCCCAGCGACCATGTTCCTGTCTGGATCGATCTCGACGCCTGACGCGATTGGCCGGCCGGGACAGCCCTGCGAGCACCTGACGGTGTTTGACGCCGATATCTGCAGGAAATACCGAGCGCGTTGCGAAATCCCGGAAAAGCGGATGTGCCGAGAGCGATCCCCGGTCGGTCCTTGGTCGGTCCTGGAGGCCCCCTGTCTAACCCGGACTTGCCGGAGTGACCCGGGCATTCAGGGGGGCGATCGACAGCGGCTTCAGCAAAAACGGCGTGCTGCAGATCCGCGTGGCAAACCCTGCAAGAATGTCTGCAGCGCTGCAGCGCGGCTGACGATGAAACCGCCCGAACCGTGAACGTCAAAAGACCGTCCGAGTCGGACGCATTCGGACGGTCGGACGCGCAACCTGAAGTTGCGCGTTAGGTAGCTGAAATCGTTTGATTTTTGGCTCCGGCGGTAGGGATCGAACCTACGACCAATTGATTAACAGTCAACTGCTCTACCGCTGAGCTACGCCGGAACACGGGGCGGTGTATAGCCGCGCTGTTTCGGGTCGTCCAGAGGGGTTTGCGGATTTTTTTCCCGGTAACGAAAAATCTGCATGACGGGTCCGTCACCCGCCGCTCAATGCGGCGAAAACTCCGAATCCGCCGCGATCGGACCCGGGGTCGAGACCGCGCCAAGCTCGGACAGCGCGATCAGATGCGCCAGCACGTTGCGGGTGGCGGCGGGAATCAGTGCCGGCGGCACCTCGTAGATTCGCCGCGCAAGGTTTTCGGCCGTGGCGGGACCGGCCCGCAGCGCCGACAGAATCTGCGCCGTGCGCTCGCGGCGATGCGCGGCAAGCTCGGCCAGCCGGGCCGCGGGATCGCCCACCGCCGCGCCATGCGCCGGCAGCAGAAGCCGCGCGCCCGCCGAATCGAGCCGCGCCAGCGAACGGAAGTAATCCGCCAGGTCGCCGTCGGGCGGCGAGATCAGCGTCGAGGACCAGCCCATCACCACGTCGCCGCAAAAGATCACCGCCTCGTGGCGAAAGCTCAGATGGCCGGCGAAATGGCCGGGCGTGTGCAGCGCGGTCAGGCGCCATTCGTCGCTTTCGACCGCGGCGCCGTCCGCCAGCGCAATGTCGGGCAGGAAATCGCGGTCGAGTCCCTCGCCGCCGGCGATGCCGCCCTCGCGCGCCAGGCGCGCCATCACCGCCGAGCGCCCGGCCTCGGCCGGGCCGAAGCCCAGGATGGGCGCGCCGGTGGCCTGCGCCAGAGCCCGGGCGCCGCCGGAATGATCCAGATGCGCATGGGTCACGAAGATATGGCTGATCCGCCCATGCCCGGCCGCGGCCAGGATCGCCTGGCGATGGGCGGGCAGGTCGGGGCCGGGGTCGATCACCGCGACCTGGTCGCGGCCCAGCAGGAAAGTGTTGGTGCCCGGCCCGGTCAGGGGCGAGGGATTGTCGGCGGTGATGATCCGCAGGGCTTTCTCGGTGCTTGTCATGCGGTTAACCTAGACGCGGGCCGGCCGGTTTTCCAAGGCCGCAATGAGGCGAAGGGCGATGAATTTCGACTGGCTGAAACGGGTGATGCCGCGCGGCCTCTACGGGCGGGCGGCGCTGATCCTGTTCCTGCCGGTGGTGGTGGTGACCGTGGTCGTCACCGTCATGTTCCTGCAGCGGCATTTCGAGGACGTGACCCGGCAGATGAGCTCGGGCATGGCCAGCGAGATCGGGCTGGTCGTCCACCGCATCGACGCCGCCCCGGATATCGCCGCCGCGCGGGCGGCGGCGCAGGAGGTGACCGGGCGGCTGGGGCTGCAGCTGATCCTGCCCGCCGGGGCCGGGGGCGAGGACCGGCGGGTCTTCTACGACCTCTCGGGCCGCATCGTCATCACCGAGCTGCACGAGAAGGTCGCCGAAGTGCGCGCCGTCGACCTGAGCCGGCGCCGCGAGGTGCGGGTGACGCTGCAGGGCCGCTGGGGCCCCTATCAACTGGTGTTTCCGCGGGTGCGGGTCAGCGCCTCGAACCCGCATCAGCTGCTGGTGCTGATGATCGGCACCTCGCTTCTGATGACCGCCATCGCCACCATCTTCCTGCGCAACCAGCTGCGGCCGATCAGGCGCCTGGCGCGCGCCGCCGAGGATTACGGCAAGGGCCGGATCATCCCCTATCGTCCCGGCGGCGCCAGCGAGATCCGCAGCGCCGGCACCGCCTTCCTGGAGATGCGCGCCCGCATCGAGCGCCAGAACGAACAGCGCAAGCAGATGCTGTCCGGCGTCAGCCACGACCTGCGCACCCCGCTGACCCGGCTGCGGCTGGGCCTGTCGATGCTGAGCCCCGACTACCCGCCCGAGCCGGACGAGATCGCGGCGCTGGAAAGCGACGTGGCGGCGATGGGCACCATGGTCGACGCCTTCCTGGACCATGCCCGCGATGCGGCCCAGGACGCGCCGCCCGAGCCGGTGCCGGCGCTGGACTTCCTGCGCGGCATCGTCGCCGATGCGCAGCGCGGCGGCCAGCGGGTGGTTCTGCATGCACTGACCGGGGACGAGGCCGGCCGCGCCACCTTCCGCCGCGACAGCCTGCGCCGCGCCGTCGAGAACCTGATCGGCAATGCTGTGCGCTATGGCGAACGCGCCGAGGTCGATGCGGCGCTGGGGCCGAGCTATTTCCGCATCTCGGTCGAGGATGACGGCCCGGGCATCCCGCCCGAGAAGCGCGAGGAGGCGCTGAAGCCCTTCACCCGGCTCGACCCGGCCAGGAACCAGAACCGCGGCCAGGGCGTGGGCCTGGGTCTGTCGATCGCCGCCGACATCGCGCGCGCCCATGGCGGCCAGCTGCGGCTGGGCGAGGGCGAGCGGCTGGGCGGGCTGCGGGCCGAGATCGTGATTCCGCGCTGAGCGGCGCGGTTGCGGGACGTCCCCCGCCGGGCTAAGGCTGTCACAAGGACATGAGACAGAAGGGATTCCGCGATGCGGGCATTCGTATTTCCGGGGCAGGGCGCCCAGGTCGTCGGCATGGGGCGCGAACTGGCCGAGGCCTATCCGGCGGCGCGCGCAGTCTTTGCCGAGGTGGACGAGGCGCTGGGTGAGAGCCTGTCGGAGCTGATCTGGAACGGCGATATCGAGACGCTGACCCTGACCCAGAACGCCCAGCCGGCGCTGATGGCCACCTCGCTGGCGGCCTTCCGGGCGCTGGAGGCCGAGGGGTTCGGCATCGCGGACGCGGATTTCGTCGCCGGCCATTCGCTGGGTGAATATTCGGCGCTTTGCGCGGCCGGGGCGCTGAGCCTTGCCGATACCGCGCGGCTTTTGCGCCTGCGCGGCCAGGCCATGCAGGAGGCGGTGCCGGTCGGGCAGGGCGCCATGGCGGCGATCCTGGGCCTGGATTTCGCCGCGGTGGACCAGATCGCGCGGGACGCGGCCGAGGGCGAGGTCTGCCAGGCCGCCAATGACAACGATCCGGCGCAGGTGGTGATTTCGGGCCACAAGGCCGCCGTGGAGCGGGCGGCAGGGCTGGCGAAGGAGCGCGGCGCCAAGCGGGCGCTGATGCTGCCAGTCTCGGCGCCGTTCCATTCGGCGCTGATGCAGCCGGCGGCGGCGGTGATGGCCGAGGCGCTGGCGGCGGTCGAAATCGCCGCCCCGGCCGTGCCGCTGGTCGCCAATGTCCGCGCCGAGCCGGTGAGCGAGCCGGGCGCCATCCGCCGGCTGCTGGTCGAGCAGGTGACCGGCGCGGTGCGCTGGCGCGAGTCGGTCGAGTTCCTGGCCGGCGCGGGCGTCGCCGAATTCTGGGAGATCGGCGCCGGCAAGGCGCTGTCGGGGATGATCAAGCGCATCTCGAAAGAGGCAGCAGTGCGGAATATCGGCGTTCCGGGCGATATTGCGGCGCTGAAGGCATAAGGGGGCTCCGCCCCCATCCCTGCGGGATTCCCCCGGGGTATTTGGAAAACGGAGAAAGAGCTTGATGTTTGATCTGACGGGCAGAAATGCGCTGGTGACCGGGGCTTCGGGCGGGATCGGCGGTGCGGTGGCCGAGGCGCTGCATGCCGCCGGCGCCACGGTGGCGCTGTCGGGCACGCGCGAGGCGCCGCTGCGCGAGCTGGCCGGGAAACTGGGGTCGCGGGCGCATGTCGTGACCGCGAACCTGTCGGATGCGGCCGCGGTCGAGGCGCTGCCCAAGGCGGCGGCCGAGGCCATGGGCTCGGTCGACATCCTGGTCAACAATGCCGGCATCACCCGTGACAACCTGTTCATGCGCATGTCGGACGAGGAATGGGCGCAGGTGATCGAGGTGAACCTGACCTCGAGCTTCCGGCTGTGCCGGGGGGTGTTGCGCGGCATGATGAAGGCGCGCTGGGGCCGGATCGTGAACATCGGCTCGGTCGTCGGTGCCACCGGCAATCCGGGCCAGGGCAATTACGCCGCCGCCAAGGCGGGGCTCGTGGGCATGTCGAAGAGCCTGGCCTATGAGGTCGCCTCGCGCGGGATCACGGTGAACTGCGTCGCGCCCGGCTTCATCGAGACCGCGATGACCGACAAGCTGAACGACGAGCAGAAGGGCCGGATCCTGGCGCAGATCCCCGCCGGGCGCATGGGTTCGGCGCAGGAAATCGCCGGCGCGGTGCTGTATCTGGCCAGCCCCGAGGCGGGCTATGTCACCGGCGCCACGCTGCATGTGAATGGCGGCATGGCGATGATCTGATGATGGTTTATGCGGGTTGCAAGATCACGTCTCCGTGCTATATCCCGCAAGCAAGGCTGCAGGGGAACCGCCCTGGGCTGTGACCGGCAATCGCTGGAACATCTGGGCGGATTGCCCGCGAAAACGAGGAAGAGACATGAGCGATATTGCTGATCGCGTGAAGAAAATCGTCGTCGAGCACCTGGGTGTCGATGAGGACAAGGTGACGGAAACCGCCTCGTTCATCGACGATCTCGGCGCCGATTCGCTGGATACCGTGGAACTGGTCATGGCGTTCGAGGAAGAGTTCGGCATCGAGATCCCCGATGACGCCGCCGAGACGATCCAGACCTTCGGCGACGCGGTGAAGTTCATCCAGGGCGCGGTCTGATCCAGCTCTGAGCGAGTTTGC
>NZ_JBHRXE010000009.1:14388-32330 GCF_042648325.1 Paracoccus simplex
GACCCGGCGTCGCGGGGAACCGTCGCGTCCCGGCCTTCGTTGCAAGGATGAACCTGACGAAGGAGAGTTTCATGGCTGTGAATGTCAAAGGGCTCAGCGACAATGCCCGCAAGACCGCGATCGCCGAGTTGAATGCCCGCCTGGCCGACGCGCTGGCGCTGTCGGCGGCGATCAAGCAGGCGCATTGGAACGTCAAGGGCCGCAACTTCATCGCGGTGCATGAGCTGTTCGACACCGTGAAGGCGCGGCTGGACGAGCATGTGGACATGATGGCCGAGCGCGTGCAGGTGCTGGACGGCGTCGCCGTCGGCACGGTCGAGAAGGTGGCCAAGGCCAGCACGCTGAAGGAATACCCCACCGACCTGACCAAGGCCGAGGACCATATCAAGGCGGTCTGCGAACGGATGCGCGATTACGGCGGGAAGGTCCGCGCCGCCATCGGCACCACCGACGAGGCCGGGGATGCCGATACCGCCGACCTGTTCACCGCCGCCTCGCGCACCGCCGACAAGGATCTGTGGTTCCTGGAAAGCCATCTGGAGTGACGGCCTGGCCGGGGCGATGAAAACCGGGGCGCAAGCCCCGGTTTTGTCGTCTGGTCACTTCGGCATCGGCGCCGTGATGCCCTCGACATAGAAGTTCATCGAGGACAGGTCCTTGTCGCTGGCGGTCTGGCCCTCGGCCAGCCAGACGCTGCCGTCCTGCTTGTTCAGCGGCCCGGTGAAGGGGTGGTATTCGCCCGAGGCGATCCTGTCCTTCAGCGCCAGCGCCTCGTCTTTGATGTCGGCCGGCACCGCCTCGGTGATCTCGCCGATCTCGACCTCGCCGTCGCCGATGCCCAGCCAGACCGCATGCGATTTCCAGGTCCCGTCCAGCACCTCGCCGACGCGCTGGATGTAATAGGGTGCCCAGTTGTCGATGATCGACGAAACCCGCGGGCTGGGCTTGAACGCCGCCATGTCGCTGGCCTGGCCGAAACCGATGGCGCCGGCCTCCTGCGCCTTGGCCAGCGGCGCGGTCGAGTCGGTGTGCTGCAGGATCACGTCCACGCCCTCGGCGATCAGCGCGGCGGCGGCGTCGGCCTCTTTCGCGGGATCGAACCAGCTATAGGCCCAGACCACCTTCATCTCGACATCCGGGTTCACCTTCTTCGCGTGGATATACGAGCTGTTGATGCCCTGCACCACTTCGGGGATCGGGAACGAGCCGATATAGCCGATCTTGTTCGACTTGGTCATGCGCCCGGCGATGGTGCCCATGACGGCGCGGCCCTCGTAGAAGCGGGCGTCGTAGGTGGCGACGTTCTCGGCGGTCTTGTAGCCGGTGGCGTGCTCGAACTTCACGTCGGGGAATTTCTTCGCTACGTTCACGGTCGCGTCCATGAAGCCGAAGCTGGTGGTGAAGATCAGCTTATGGCCCGACAGCGCCAGTTGGGTGATGGCGCGCTCGGCATCGGCGCCCTCGGGGACGCTTTCGATGAAGGTGGTCTCGACGCGGTCGCCATATTCCTTTTCGACCGCCTGGCGGGCCAGGTCGTGTTGATAGGTCCAGCCGCCGTCGCCCACCGGCCCGACATAGATGAAGCCCACCTTGAGCTTTTCATCCTGGGCAAAGCCGGGCAGGGCCGAGGCGGCCAGAAGGGCGGCGGCGCTGCCGAGAAGGGTTCTGCGATTCATCATGGTCTCCTGTTGGTTACGCTAGCGCAGTGCGTGGAAGGGCCTGCCCAGCGATCCGGGGGCAGCAGCCCCGCCCGAGCGGCCGAATTTCTGCCGGGCCGAGATCAGCACCAGCACGAGGATCGTGGCAAGATAGGGCGCCATGCTGAGCAGCTGCACCGGCACCGCGACCCCCGCCGCCTGCAGGCGCAACTGCAGCACGGTGACGCCGCCGAACAGCCAGGCCCCGGCCAGCACGCCCCAGGGGTTCCATTGCGCAAAGACCACGATGGCCAGCGCGATCCAGCCGGCGCCGGCGGTCATGCC
Source organism: Paracoccus simplex (assembly GCF_042648325.1). NCBI lineage: Bacteria > Pseudomonadati > Pseudomonadota > Alphaproteobacteria > Rhodobacterales > Paracoccaceae > Paracoccus > Paracoccus simplex. The sequence goes on from NZ_JBHRXE010000009.1 coordinate 16,371, forward strand.
CTCGGTCCATTGCAGCACCGTGGCGATCGAGATATAGGCGCCGCCCATCCCGGCCAGCGCGCCGCCGAAGCCGATGGCGGCGATGCGCAGGGCGCGCACCGGATAGCCCAGCGCATGGGCGGCGTCGTGGTTCTCGCCCACCGCGCGCAGGATCAGGCCGGGGCGCGAGCGCATCAGGAACCACCAGACAGCGGGCACCAGCGCCAGGCCCAGCCAGATCATCAGGTTCAGCCGCAGCGGCCCGGCCAGCATCGGCGGCGCCTTCACCCCCTCGTAGGGCTTGCCGAACATGGCGGTCAGGCCCAGGCCGAACAGCGTCAGCGCCAGCCCCGTGGCAACCTGGTTCGACAGCAGGAATTGCGTCAGCACCGCGAAGATCATCGACAGCGCCGCGCCGGCGACGGCGGCGGCCAGGAAACCCAGCGCCGGGCTGCCGCTGGCATGGGCCACGGCAAAGCCCGCCAGCGCGCCGCCGATCATCATGCCCTCGACCCCCAGGTTCAGCACCCCCGCGCGTTCGACGACCAGCTCGCCCAGGGCTGCGAACAGGATCGGCGTCGCGGCGCCCAGCAGCAGGATGAAGACGGAAAGCGGGTCGATCATCATGCGCGCCTCCGGATGCGGTATCGGGTCAGGATGTCGAAGCCGAGCAGGAAGAACAGCAGCATCCCCTGGAACACCTGCACCGTCGCCGCGGGCAGGTTCAGCATCATCTGCGCCAGTTCCCCGCCGATATAGGTCAGCGCCATGAGCAGCCCCGCCAGCAGGATGCCCAAGGGATGCAGCCGGCCCAGGAAGGCCACGATGATCGCGGTGAAGCCGTAGCCCGAGCCGAAGCTCTCGGTGATCTGGCCGGCCGGGCCCGCGACCTCGAACAGGCCGGCGAGGCCGGCAAGCGCGCCCGAGACGCCCAGGCACAGCGCCACCAGCCGCTCGGGGCGGACGCCGGCAAAGCGCGCGGCGCGGGGGGCGGCCCCGGCGGTGCGGATGTGGAAGCCAAGGACGTGGCGCGACATCACGAACCAGGTCGCCGCCAGGGCCAGCACCGCCGCCACGCCGCCCCAATGCAGGCCGGAGCCGGCGATCAGGTCCGGGTTCGAGGCCGCCTCGTATTGCTGCAGGTTGCGCGAGCCGGGAAAGTTGAAGCCCTCGGGGTTCTTCATCGGCCCGAAGGCCATCCAGGCGGCGACCTTCTGCGCCACATAGACCAGCATCAGCGATACCAGGATTTCCGAGGCGCCGAACCAGTTGCGCAGCAGCGCCGGGATCATCCCCCAGGCCCAGCCGCCCGCCGCGCCGGCCAGGATCATCGCCGGGAAGATCCAGAACGCGTCCAGCGGATAGGCGGCCAGCGCCACCGCGGCGCCGCAAATGGCGCCGATGATGTATTGCCCCTCGGCGCCGATGTTCCAGATCCCGGCGCGGAATCCCAGCGCCAACCCGCAGGCGATCAGGATCAGCGGCCCGGCCTTGACCAGCAGTTGCGGCCGCGAATAGCCGGCGGCGGGACCGAACAGCGGGTCCCAGAAAATGGTGCGGATCGCGGCCAGCGGGTCGAAGCCCATGGCGGCGAACAGCGCGCCGCCGACCAGCATCGTCGCCAGCACCGCCAGCACCGGGGTCGCGACCTGCCAAAGCAGCGGGGCGCTGGTGCGGGGTTCAAGCCGAAACATGCGCCACCTCCATGCCATGCGCGCCGCCCAGCATCAGCCCGATCTCCTCGACCGTCAGGCCCTCGGTCGGCCGGGGCGCGGACAGCCGGCCCTGGTTCAGGGCGCAGAACCGGTCCGACAGTTCCAGCAGCTCGTCCAGGTCCTGGCTGATGACGATCAGCCCGGCACCCTGCGCGGCCAGGTCCAGCAGCGCCTGGCGGATGGCGGCGGCGGCGCCGGCATCGACGCCCCAGGTCGGCTGGTTGACGACCAGCGCCCGCGGCCGGCCCAGCACCTCGCGGCCGATGACGAATTTCTGCAGGTTGCCGCCCGACAGCGCGCCCGCCGCCGTGCCGGGGCCGGGGGTGCGCACGTCGAAGGCGCGGATCACCTCCTGCGCGAAAGCCGTGGCCGCCTTGCGGTCGATCAGGCCGTTGCGGATCAGCCCCTGCCGCGCCCCGGCGGTCAGCAGCGTGTTCTCGGCCAGGCTGAATTCGGGCACCGCGGCATGGCCCAGCCGGTCCTCGGGCGCCGCCAGCAGCCCGGCCCGGCGCCGCGCCTCGGGGCCGGCGGCAGAGAGGTCGCGTCCCTCCAGAGCCACGGTGCCGGCGGCGGTCGCGGTCTCGCCCGACAGCGCCGAAAGCAGCTCCTCCTGGCCGTTGCCGGCGACGCCGCCGATGCCCAGGATCTCGCCCGCGCGCAGGCTCAGCGCGATGTCCTTCAGCGCCACGCCCTCGCCGGCCGGCGTGGACAGGCCCCGGACCTCCAGCACCGGCGCGCCGGGCTTGCGGCCGGAACGGTCCACCAGCCGCATCTCGGCCCCGACCATCATCGCCGCCAGTTCGCGGGCGGAATGGGCGCGCGGATCGACCGTGCCGACCAGCCGGCCCTGGCGCAGGATGGTGGCGCGGTCGCAATGGCTGCGGATTTCCTCCAGCTTGTGGCTGATATACAGGACCGCCGTGCCGGCCTCGGCCAGTTGCCGCAGGGTGGCGAACAGGATCTCGGCCTCCTGCGGGGTCAGGACCGAGGTCGGCTCGTCCATGATCAGCAGGCGCGGGCCTTGCAGCAGGCAGCGCAGGATCTCGACCCGCTGCCGCTCGCCCGCCGACAGGCTGGCGATACGGCGGCCGGGGTTCAGCGGCAACCCGTAGCCCTGCGACAGCTCGGCGATGCGGCGGGCAAGTTCGGCGCGCGGCGGCGGGTTCTCCATCCCCAGCGCAATGTTCTCGGCCACGGTCAGCGCGTCGAACAGGCTGAAATGCTGGAACACCATGGCGACGCCGGCGGCGCGGGCGGCGCGCGGATCGTGCGGCGCATAGGGTGCGCCCAGCAACGCCATCCGCCCCTCGTCCGGCCGCACCAGGCCATAGATCATCTTGACCAGCGTGGACTTGCCGGCGCCGTTCTCGCCCAGCAGGGCATGGATCTCGCCGGCGGCGACCGCAAAGGACAGGTCGTCATTGGCCCGCACGCCGGGATAGCTCTTGCCCAGACCCTCGGCCCGGAAAACATCGGTCACTGTCGCGCGCCTCGCTGCTTTTTGCGCCAAGATTAGCGGTTTTCCGCCGAGGGGCAATTGCACAATCCGTCAGGTCGGACCTAGATTGCGCCATGCCGGAAAATTCTCCCCGATTCATCCACCTGCGCACCCATTCCGAACATTCGCTGCTGGAAGGCGCGGTGCCGGTCAAGAAACTTGCCGATCTGGCGGCGCAGAACGGCATGCCGGCCGTGGCGCTGACCGATACCAACGCGCTGTTCGCGGCGCTGGAATTCTCGGTCAAGGCGCAGGATGCCGGCGTGCAGCCCATCGTCGGCTGCCAGGTCACGCTGGCGGCCGAAGTGACCGGCCCGGTGGTGCTGCTGGCCCAGAACGAGACCGGCTGGCTGAACCTGATGGAGCTGTCGACCTGCCTTTACCTGCGCGACGACCACGCGCTGCCGCATGTGACGCTGGCCGATCTGGAAGCCCATGCCGAGGGGCTGATCTGCCTGACCGGCGGCGCCGGCGGCCCGCTGGGCCAGCTGGTGCTGCAGGGCCGCCCGGCCGAGGCCCGCGGCCTGGCCGAGCGGCTGGCCGCCGCCTTCCCGACCCGGCTTTATGTCGAACTGCAGCGCCACCACGATGCCGAGGGTCAGCCCGTCCCCGAGGAGGCGGGCTCGGAAGGCGGCATGATCGACATCGCCTATGCGCTCGACCTGCCGCTGGTCGCCACAAACGACGTGTATTTCCCGAAATCCGAGCTGTTCGACGCCCATGACGCGCTGATCTGCATCTCGGACCGCGCCTATGTCGACCAGACCGCGCCGCGCCGCCGGCTGACGCCGCAGCATTACTTCAAGACCGCCGCCGAAATGGCCGCGCTGTTCGCCGACCTGCCCGAGGCGATCCAGAACACCGTCGAGATCGCCCGCCGCTGCGCCTTCGCGGTCAAGAAACACAAGCCGATCCTGCCGCGCTTTGCGGGTGACGAGGTCGAGGAACTGCGCCGCCAGGCCTGGGACGGCTTGCGCGCCCGGCTGGCGGTGATCCCGCATTCCGCCACCGTCGAGGAATACGAGGAGCGCCTGCGCTTCGAGCTGGGCATCATCGAGCAGATGGGCTTTCCCGGCTATTTCCTGATCGTCGCCGACTTCATCAAATGGGCCAAGGAACACGGCATCCCGGTCGGGCCGGGCCGCGGCTCGGGCGCCGGCTCTCTGGTTGCCTATGCGCTGACGATTACCGACCTGGATCCAATGCGTTACAGCCTGCTCTTCGAGCGGTTTCTGAACCCGGAACGGGTGTCGATGCCCGACTTCGACATCGACTTCTGCATGGATCGCCGCGAGGAGGTGATCCAATACGTGCAAGAGAAATACGGCCGCGACAAGGTCGGCCAGATCATCACCTTCGGCGCGCTTCTCTCCAAGGCGGCGGTGCGCGACGTGGGCCGGGTGCTGCAACTGCCCTTCGGCCAGGTGGACCGGCTGTCCAAGATGATCCCGGTCGAGGGCGTGAAGCCGGTCAGCGTCACCAAGGCCCTGGCCGACGAGCCGCGCCTGCGCGAGGCCGCCAGGGAGGAGGTGGTCGCCCGCCTGCTGGACTATGCCGCCAAGATCGAGGGGTTGCTGCGCAATGCCTCGACCCATGCCGCCGGCGTGGTGATCGGCGACCGGCCGCTGCACCGGCTGGTGCCGCTTTATCGCGATCCGGCCTCGGACATGCCGGCGACGCAGTTCAACATGAAATGGGTCGAGCAGGCCGGGCTGGTCAAGTTCGACTTTCTCGGCCTCAAGACCCTGACGGTGATCCAGAACGCGGTCGATCTCATCAATGCCGGCGGCCGGCCGCTGCATGTTGCCGCCGACGGGCGGCGGCTCTACGATCCGGCCAAGGGGGCCGAGAACCAGATCAACGCCATCCCGCTGGACGACAAGCCCAGCTATGAGCTGTTCGCCAGCGCCCGCACCGTGGCGGTGTTCCAGGTCGAAAGTTCGGGGATGATGGACGCGCTGCGGCGCATGAAGCCGACCTGCATCGAGGATATCGTGGCGCTGGTGGCGCTGTATCGCCCCGGCCCGATGGAGAACATCCCGACCTATTGCGAGGTGAAGAACGGCCTGCGACCGCTTGAATCCATTCACCCCACCATCGACCACATCCTGGCCGAGACCCAGGGCATCATCGTCTACCAGGAACAGGTGATGCAGATCGCCCAGGTCATGGCCGGCTACAGCCTGGGCGGCGCCGACCTGCTGCGCCGCGCCATGGGCAAGAAGATCGCCGAGGAGATGGCCAAGGAGCGGCCGAAATTCGTCGAGGGCTGCAAGCAACAGGGAATCGACGCGAAGAAGGCCGGAGAGGTCTTTGACCTGCTTGAGAAATTTGCCAATTACGGTTTCAACAAGTCCCATGCCGCCGCCTATGCCGTGGTCAGCTACCAGACCGCCTGGCTCAAGGCCAATCACCCGGTCGAGTTCATGGCCGCGGTGATGAACTGCGACATTCATCTGACCGACAAGCTCGCCGTCTATAAGCGCGAGGCCGACCGGATGGGGATCGAGACCGTGCCGCCCTGCGTCAACCGCTCCGAGCCGACCTTCAGCGTCAAGGACGGCCGCATCGTCTATGCGCTCGGCGCGCTGAAGGGCGTCGGTGTCGAGGCGATGCGGCTGATCACCGCGGCGCGCGGCCAGACGCCGTTCCGCGACCTGCACGATTTCGCCCGCCGCGTCGACATGAAGCGCGTCGGCAAGCGGCCGCTGGAGATGCTGGCCCGCGCCGGCGCCTTCGATGGGCTGGAACCGAACCGCGCCCGGGTGCTCAAGGCGCTGGACGGGCTGGTCGCCTGGTCGGCGGCGGTGCAGGAAGCCGCGGCCTCGTCGCAAAGCTCGCTGTTCGGCGGCGGCGAGGATCTGCCGCCGCCGCGCCCCGTGCCGGCGCCGATCTGGATGCCGGCCGAGAAGCTGGCCGAGGAACATGCGGCGGTCGGCTTCTACCTCTCGGGCCATCCGCTGGACGATTACCAGCCGGCGCTGCGCCGCAAGAACGTGCAGACCCTGGCCGAGGTGACGCAGGCGGCGGCCGATGGGGCGCTGGTCGCCTCGCTGGCCGGCACCGTGGCCTTCCGGCAGGAAAAGAAATCCGCCCGCGGCACCCGTTTCGCCTTCGTCGGCCTGTCGGACCCGACCGGGCTTTACGAGGTCACGGTGTTTTCCGACACGCTGGACGCCCATCGCCAGCACCTGGAACCGGGCGAGAACGTGGTGCTGCAGGTGCAGGTCGAGCCGTCGGGCGATCAGGTCAAGCTTCTGGCCCGCGCGGTGACGCCGCTCGATCAGGCGGTGGCGGATGCCGGGGCCAATCGCCTCGCGGTCGAGATCGCCGGGCTGGACGCCGTGCCCGGCATCGCCGAGGCGCTGGCCCGCATCCGGGCCGAGATCGCCGCCCCGGCCCGCGCGCGCGGGCCTATTGCCTTGCGGCTCAAGGACGGCGAGGATCTGGTGGATATCGAGATCGCCGAGGACGCGCCCTTGACCACGCCGGCGCGCCAGGCGTTGCGCGTCATTCCCGGCGTGCTGGAAGTGCTTGAAGAATAGTTTTTTCATCCGGCCGGCCCGCCGGCCCATTGTTACAAGGAGCTTTCATGCGATTCCCGACCATTGCGCAGGGCGCCACGCCCTCGGCGGACGGGGCGGTGACGCGCTTCGTCTCGCCCGAGGTCCAGAACAAAAGCTGGTTCAACCCGACCAAGCCGGTGATCTTCGTCAACGGCATGATGAATACCGGCGCCGATCACCGGGCCAGCGCCGAGGCGCTGTCGCTGATGCTGGGCTGCCCGGTCATCGGCGTCTACAACCGCAAGGACGGTTTCTGGGCCGACCTGTTCCAGTGCATCACCGACAAGGCGCGGCTGACCCAGGTCCAGACCTCGAACCTGAACCACAACACCAACTGGATCGCGTTCTTCGACCAGGTCTGGCAGAAGAGCCGCGAGAAGCGCCCGATGCTCAGCAAGGAGGATTTCGCGCATGAGATGCTGGCCGGCAACCCGGCGGCGCAATCGCTGTTCGCGCTGCTGATCGGCCAGCCGGGCGGCATGCTGGGCACGCCGGTCTATTGCCACAGCCAGGGCAACCTGGTGACCTCGAACGCGCTTTCCGCGGTGACGCTGGTCAAGGGCGTGGACTCGGTCCGGGGCCTCGAGGTGAACAGCTTCGGCTCGCCGGCGCGCGGCTGGCCGGTGGGGCTGAACCGGGTGAACAACGCCTATACCTTCGACCCGGTCAGCTTCCTTGACCTGCGCATGGACTGGACCAGTTCCAAGGTCGGTTTCAAGGTCGCGCATGGCTTTCTGAACTATGTCGCGCAAGACGGTGAATTCGTTGTGAACCGCTTCCGCACCGGCGGCTGGGGCATGACCGTCAACATGGACGAAAAGGGGCTGGCGAAGTTCTGCGCCGGACTCGGCACCAACACCAAGCGGCTGCGCGCGATCTTCGACCGGCTCGAGGCGGCGCATTTCACCGACAGCGACGACGTGGCGCTGGAATATGTGAACCTGCTGTCCGAGCAGCAGCTCGCGGCGCTGCGGGCCGTCGATCCGGCCTTCATCGCGCAGCTGGTGCGGCTGTTGCAGGCCGGCTGGACCGCCGCCGACGAACAGCGCGCCATCGACCGGCTGCAAGCGGCGCAGGGCGTCAGCTGAACGCAAAAGCCCCGCCATCGGCGGGGCTTTCCATTTCCGGGGCAAGGGCGCTCAGTTGCGCTCCTTGTCCACCATCTTGCCCTTGCTGATCCAGGGCATCATGGCGCGCAGCTTCTCGCCGACCTTCTCGATCTGGTGTTCGTCGTTGATGCGGCGCGTCGCCTTGAAGGACGGCTGGCCGACGGCGTTCTCCTGCATGAAGTCGCGCACGAACTTGCCGGTCTGGATGTCCGACAGCACTTCCTTCATGCGGGCCTTGGTTTCCTCGTAAGGCAGGATGCGCGGGCCCGAGACATACTCGCCATATTCCGCGGTGTTCGAGATCGAGTAGTTCATGTTGGCGATGCCGCCCTCGTAGATCAGGTCCACGATCAGCTTCACCTCGTGCAGGCATTCGAAATAGGCCATTTCCGGCTCGTAGCCGGCCTCGACCAGGGTTTCGAAGCCCATGCGGATCAGCTCGACCAGACCGCCGCACAGCACCGCCTGCTCGCCGAACAGGTCGGTCTCGCATTCCTGGCGGAAGTTGGTCTCGATGATGCCCGAGCGGCCGCCGCCGATGGCCGAGCAATAGCTCAGCGCCAGATCCTGCGCCTTGCCGGTGGCGTCGTTATGCACCGCGAACAGGCAGGGCACGCCGCCGCCCTTGGTGTATTCGCCGCGCACGGTGTGGCCCGGGCCCTTCGGCGCCATCATGATCACGTCGACGCCCGGCTTGGCCTCGATCAGGCCGAAATGGATGTTCAGACCGTGGGCAAAGGCGATGGCCGCGCCTTCGCGGATATTGTCATGCACGTATTTCTTGTAGGTCTCGGCCTGCAGTTCGTCGGGCATGGTGAACATGATCAGGTCGGCCCAGGCGGCGGCCTCGGCGATGCCCATGACCTTCAGCCCCTCGGCTTCCGCCTTCTTGGCCGAGGCCGAGCCCTCGCGCAGCGCGACGACGACGTTCTTGGCACCGGAATCGCGCAGGTTCAGCGCATGGGCGTGGCCCTGGCTGCCGTAACCCAGCATGGCGATCTTCTTGTCCTTGATCAGGTTCACGTCGCAATCGCGATCATAGTAAACGCGCATCGGAAACTCCCTCCATTTCGCTGCAGGGGTTGTAGCAGCCGCGCGCCGGCAGATCAGCGCATTTTTCGCACTTCTATCTTCAAATGCGAAATGGTAATAAACGATAGATCATCTTTGCGAAAAAATCATGCCCGACGCCACCGATCGCCGCATCCTGCGCCAGCTGCTCGCCGATCCCGACATCGCCAATGCCGAACTGGCCCTGCGCGCCGGGGTGACGCCCGCCAGCCTGTGGCGCCGGCTGGAAAAGCTGCGCGAGACCGGGGTGATCCGCGCCACCGAGACCCGCATCGACTGGCGCAAGCTCGGCTACGAGGTGCAGGTCAGCCTGCGCTTCACCCTCGACAAGACCCATCCGCGCGCCTTCGACGAATTCCAGGCCGCCGCCCGCCGCGTCCCCGAGGTGACCGAGATCCAGACCTTCCTCGGCTCGGTCGACCTGCGGCTGTCGGTCATCGCCCGCGACATGGCGCATTGGCAGCAGATCTACCGCGAAAGCATCCTGACGCTGCCGCATGTCCAGGACAGCGACGCGCTGATGCTGGTCTCGACCATCAAGGACGTGCAGGAGCTGCCGCTGTGAGCCTCGCCCCCGACGCCACCGACCTGGCCATCCTGCGGCTCCTGGCCCAGGACGCGACCCGCGGCGCGGCCGAGATCGGCCGCGCCCTGGGCCTGACCCAGCCCGCCACCTGGCGCCGCATCCGGCGCCTGGCCGAGGCGGGGGTGATCGCCGGCCGCCGCGTGGTGGTGGACGAGGCGGCGCTGGGATTCGGCGTCACCGTCTTCCTGGGCATCCGCCTGGCTGCCAAGGGCCGCACCAGCCTCGAGGATTTCGAGCGCGCGGTGACCGCCATCCCCGAGGTGCAGACCGTCCAGCATGTGCTGGGCCAGTTCGACTACCGGCTGCGCATCCATGCCCGCGACATCGCCGATTTCGAACGCATCCTGCGCCGCCGCATCATGACCCTGCCCGGCGTCGGCCAGGTCGAGGCGAACGTGATGCTCTCCGAGGAACGCCGGCCCGGCCCGCTCTAGGTCACGGGCTTGTTGGCTTGCAAAACCCCGGCAAAGCCGCCAATCAGGCGCGACCCAACATGAGGTGAGCGATGGCCAGTCCCGCCCCGTTTTCGCGTTACGAATTCCTGATCGCCTGGCGCTACCTGCGCGCCCGCCGGGCCGAGGGCGGGGTCAGCGTGATGACCTGGATCAGCCTGATCGGCATCACCCTGGGCGTCATGGCGCTGATCGCCACGCTGGCGGTGCGGGCCGGTTTCCGGGCGGATTTCGTCGACACCATCCTGGGCGCCAACCCGCACAGCACCGTCTATTACCCGCCGACGCAGATCTATAACGAGCTGACCGAGGAAACCTACGTCTCCCCCGGCACGATCGCGGATTACGACGCGCTGGCCGCGAAGATCGCCGCCGTCCCCGGCGTCACCCGCGCCGATCCGGCGGTGCGCGGCAAGGTCATGGCCACCCAGAACGGCGCCCGCGGCCTGGGTGACGTCTACGGCGTCTCGGCCGAGGCGCTGAAGGCGCTGCCCGGCGTCGTCGATCCCCAGCGCGCCAGCGGCAACATCGCCGATTACGACCGGGGCGTCGCCATCGGCCTGGGGCTGGCGCGGACGCTGGGCGTCGGCGTCGGCGACCGCATCCAGCTGGTCTCGCCCGAGGGGGCACAGACGCCGGTCGGCACCACGCCCCGGATCGAAAGCTACGAGGTGGTCTATGTCTTCTCGGCCGGGCGCTGGGACATCGACGAGGCCCGCATCTACATGCCCATGGCCGCGGCGCAGAGCTTCTTCAACCGCGAGGGCGTCGCCGACGAGATCGAGGTCTTCGTCGGGGATCCCGAACGGGTGGACGACTGGACGCCGCAATTGCTGGCGGCGGTGGGCGAACGCGGCCAGGTCTGGACCTGGCGCGACGCCTCGGGCAGCTTCCTTGCCGCGCTGGACATGGAGGATGACGTGATGTTCGTCATCCTGGCGATCCTGGTGCTGATCGCCTCGATGAACATCACCTCGGGCCTGATCATGCTGGTCAAGAACAAGGGCCGCGACATCGGCATCCTGCGCACCATGGGCCTGACCGAAGGCGCGGTGCTGCGGGTGTTCTTCCTCTGCGGCGCCTTCACCGGGGTGATCGGCACCGCCGCCGGCGTGCTGCTGGGCGTGGCGCTGGCCTTGAACGTCGACCATGTCATGGCGGCGCTGAACGCGCTGACCGGCGGCAATGCCTGGCAGCCCGAGGTGCGCGGCATCTACGCGCTGCATGGCGAGCTGCGCGCCTGGGACATCTTCCGCGCCGTGGCGCTGTCCCTGGGGCTGGCCTTCGTGGTGACGATCTTCCCGGCGCGGCGGGCGGCGCGCATGAACCCGGTCGAGGCGCTGCGCTATGAATGATCCCGCGCGTCCCGCTCGCCCGGCCCGCCGCCGGGGACCGGCCCCGGCCAATCCGAACCCGCAAGAGGGCCCCGCATCATGAATGACGTCCTGGTCCTCGAAGGCGTTTCCAAGACCTATGGCAAGGGCGGCCCGGCGCCGGTTCCGGTGCTCTCCGGCCTGTCGCTCAGCGTGGCGCGCGGCGAGGTGGTGGCGCTGGTGGCGCCGTCCGGGGCGGGGAAATCGACGCTTCTGCATATCGCCGGCCTGCTCGACACCGCCGATGCCGGGCGGGTGGCGATCAACGGCCGCGAGATGAGCGGGCAGGGCGACCGCGCCCGGACCGAGGCGCGGCGCGAGGAGCTGGGCTTCGTCTACCAGTTCCACCACCTGCTGCCCGAGTTCACCGCGGCCGAGAACATCGTGCTGCCGCAACTGGCCAATGGCGTCTCCGGCGCCGCCGCGCGGGCGCGGGCCGCCGACCTGCTGGGGCGGGTCGGGCTGTCGCATCGCGCCGCCCACCGGCCGGCGCAGCTTTCGGGCGGCGAGCAGCAGCGCGTCGCCTTCTGCCGGGCGCTGGCCAACCAGCCCTCGCTGCTGCTGGCGGACGAGCCGACCGGCAATCTCGACCCGGCGACCTCGGACAAGGTGTTCGACATGCTGATGACGCTGGTGCGCGAAACCGGGCTGGCGGCGCTGATCGCCACCCACAACCTCGAGCTGGCAGGGCGCATGGACCGGGTGGTGCGGCTGGGCGGGGGGGGCGCGGCATGACGGCCGCCGCCGGCCGGCGGCGGTGTACGGCCGGTGTACGCGCGGTGCATGCGGGCTGCACGCAGATCACGCCCGAAACCCCGGCAATTGCTGGTCCCGGCGGCCCGGACGCCGCCAGACAGCCCCGGCGCAACGCCCGCAGCCGTTGCGCGCCGCCGCGGCCTTCACCGTTTTCCAAATACCCCGGCTGCCTGGCGGCGGGGCTGGCGCTTCTCGGCCTGCTGCCGGCCCCGGCCGCCGCCGACCCGTTCGAGCAGTTCGGCACGGCGATGAAATACGGCCTGCCGCTGGCCGCGGCCGCCTGCGCCGCCGACCAGGACCGGCTCGAGGATTTCGCGCTGCGCGGGCTTTTGCAGACGGCGCTGGTCTGGGCGATGAAGGAATATATCGACGCGCCGATCGCCCGCCGCCCTTCGGGCCAAGGCGGCGGCTTTCCCTCGGGCCATACGGCGATGGCCTTTTTCGGCGCCGCGGATCTGGCCGGAAAATGCTTCGAGGACAAACCCTTGGCCGGCGCCGCCACCTATGGCGCGGCCGGCCTGACCGGCTGGAGCCGCATCCATGCCGGCGAACATACCCCGCAGCAGGTCTGGACCGGGGCGCTGATCGGCATCAGCTTCGGCGCGGCAAGCTTCGGGATCGGCACCGAGGGCGCGAGCGTCTCGGTGGGGATGCGGTTCTGAGCCCTTAGCGGGCGGTCGATCCGATCGGCCTAGAAAATTCTTTGCTCGATCTCACGCGGATCGGCCACATCCACATGCCAAAACTCGACTGCGCCTTCGGGCAGGGTCGCCAGCACCCGCGCCAGATCCGCTTTGTTCGTGTAACGGCGCAAGGACCAGGCTGTCGCCTCAATGGCATTGTCAGGCGTCAGGTTGTGGTTCTGCCGGACCTTCTTTACCTCCCGCACCAAGGCAGCCCGCTCCGCGAAGGGAAGCGGGGGGAGGTGAACCTGCCAGCCCGCAACGAAAACCGCGCGCGGTATGGCTGGAAGAACGGAAGCAAAGTTCAATCCCTGCTGGGCGGTCAGCCGCCGCCGAAACACCTGTAAGACCCCGTCCATCGCGGTATAGGCCGTATTATCCGACGTGAGGTCCATGCGGTCCCTGAGATCGTCAAGGATCGCCCTCCATTCCTTGGAAGCGTGGCGATAGGTCCAGGGCATCGGCATGATCGGCTCTCGTCTCTTCTGGGGCATCAGGCACCTGATCCTAGCCCGCCGAGGCCGATTCGTCCCGCAAAGCCGCCCAGCCCAGCCGCTCGTGACGACCCGTTACCCCCGCGCGCCGGCCAGGATCACCACCGCGCCCAGCCCGCACAGCCCGCCGCCCAGCAGATCCCAGCGGCTCGGCACCTGACCCTCGGTCAGCCACAGCCAGCCCAGCGAGGACGCCACATAGATCCCGCCATAGGCCGCATAGGCGCGGCCGGCGAAATCCGTGTCCACCCGGGTCAGCAGCCAGGCGAACAGCGCCAGCGAGACCATGCCCGGCACCAGCCACCAGGCCGAGCGGCCCAGCCGCAGCCAGGCCCAGAAGGCAAAGCAGCCGGCGATCTCGGCCAGCGCGGCAAGGATGTAGACGGCAAGCGGCGCGGCCAGCGCCATGTCAGAGGTCCAGTTCCTCGGCATCCGCGAATTGTGCGTTCTCCTGAATGAACTGGAAGCGCAGCTCGGGCTTCTTGCCCATCAGCCGCTCGACCAGGTCCGAGGTCTCGCCGCCTTCGTCCTCGTCGATCGAGACCCGGATCAGCTTGCGCGTCTTCGGGTTCATCGTCGTGTCCTTCAGGTCCTTGGCGTCCATCTCGCCCAGACCCTTGAAGCGTTGCACGTCGATCTTGCCCTTGCCCCCCAGGCCCTTGGCCAGCATCGCCTCTTTCTCGGCATCGTCGGCGACATAGACCCGATGCGCGCCCTGGGTCAGGCGATAGAGCGGCGGGCAGGCCAGGTACAGATGGCCCTTGTCGATCAGCGGCCGCATCTGGGTGAAGAAGAAGGTCATCAGCAGCGAGGCGATATGGGCGCCGTCCACGTCGGCATCGGTCATGATGATGATCTTGTCATAGCGCAGATCGTCCACGTTGAACTTGCTGCCCATGCCGGCGCCGAGCGCCTGGCAGAGATCGGCGATCTCCTGGTTCTGGCCGAGCTTCGAGCTGGCGGCGCCCAGCACGTTCAGGATCTTGCCGCGCAGCGGCAGCAGCGCCTGGGTCTGGCGTTCGCGCGCCATCTTGGCGCTGCCGCCGGCCGAGTCGCCCTCGACGATGAACAGTTCGGTGCCGTCGCGGTTGGTGGCCGAGCAATCGACCAGCTTGCCGGGCAGACGCAGCTTCTTGGTCGCCGACTTGCGGGCGGTTTCCTTTTCCTGGCGGCGGCGCAGCCGTTCCTCGGCGCGCAGCACCAGGAAATCCAGGATGGCGCCGGCGGATTTCGTGTCGGCCGCCAGCCAGTTGTCGAAATGGTCGCGCACCGCGCCCTCGACCAGCCGGGCCGCCTCGGTGGTGGCCAGGCGGTCCTTGGTCTGGCCGACGAATTCCGGCTCGCGGATGAAGCAGCTGACCAGCGCGCAGCCGCCGGTCAGCAGGTCGTCGCGGGTGATCTGCGCCGCCTTCTTGTTGCTGACCCGTTCGCCATAGGCGCGGATGCCGCGCAGGATCGCCGACCAGAAGCCGGCCTCATGCGTGCCGCCCTCGGGCGTGGGGACGGTGTTGCAATAGGACTGGATGAAGCCGTCGCGCGACGGCGTCCAGTTGATCGCCCAGTCCACCTTGCCGGGGGTGTTGAACTTTTCCTTGAAATCGACGCTGCCGGCAAAGGGCCGGTCGGCATAGGTCGAGGAGCCGTCGAGGGTTTCGGAAAGATAGTCGGCCAGCCCGCCGGGAAAGTGGAACACCGCCTCCGGCGGCGTCTCGCCGTCGTCGATCTCGGATTTCCAGCGGATCTCGACGCCCGAGAACAGATAGGCCTTGGATTTCACCATCTTCAGCAGCCGCGCCGGTTTGAAGCGGTGATGGCCGAAGATCTGCTCGTCGGCGTGGAAGGTCACGGTGGTGCCGCGCCGGTTCGGGGCGGCGCCGACCTTTTCCACCGGGCCAAGCGGGACCCCGCGCGAGAAACTCTGCTGGAACAGCTCCTTGTTGCGGGCGACCTGCACCACCATGCTGTCCGACAGCGCGTTGACCACCGAGGCGCCGACGCCGTGCAACCCGCCCGAGGTCTGATAGGCGTCGCCCGAGAACTTGCCGCCGGCATGCAGCGTGCACAGGATCACCTCCAGCGCCGACTTGCCGGGAAATTTCGGGTGCGGGTCGATGGGAATGCCGCGGCCGTTGTCGCGGATCACCACGCTGAAATCGGCCAGCAACTCGACCTCGATGCGGCTGGCGTGGCCGGCCACCGCCTCGTCCATCGAGTTGTCGAGGATCTCGGCCACCAGGTGATGCAGGGCGCGTTCATCGGTGCCGCCGATATACATGCCGGGACGCTTGCGGACGGGCTCCAGCCCCTCGAGAACCTCGATCGAGGCGGCCGAATAGCTTTCGGTGGCCTTGTCCGAGGCGGGAAAGAGATCGTCTGCCATGGCACCTGCTCGTCTTGTACTCTGGGCCGGCGTTATCTCATGCCCGGCGGGCCATGGGCAAGGGAAAGTGTCGGCCGGGGCAGGGGCCGCAAGTGATGGTGGCCGAGCGCGGCGTCAAGCCCCGCCAAATGCGACAAAACGCCCGGCAGTTTGACGCAGGTCAAGGTCGGTCGCGGGAATCACTGTCACAGTTCTGTCGTTGAAGGGTGAACGGGGGCGCGCGCGAATGGATGGTGAGCGGGTCAAGAGGGAAACGCCGGCCACCTCCGAAGGGTAAAGAGTCGGGAGTGGCGGTGGT
>NZ_JBHRXE010000009.1:32351-58849 GCF_042648325.1 Paracoccus simplex
CGCTACTGCCACGGACAGCGCCGACCGATGGCGATGCGACCGGGAAGGCGGCTGAGAAGGGGCTGACAACGAGGGCTGCGGCCGGTGGCTCCATCCCGCCGTTGGTTGCGCCAGGCGGTGGCAATGGCGAGGGGGCGAGCGTCCCCCCGTGGCTTGTCCCGCCGCCGATCCCGATGTGATCCGGCGGCTTTCGAGCCCGGGCGCCATCGCTGTTCCCGCAGGCCGGCCTGCGCCCGCGGCGGGCGAGGCGGCCTATTCGGGTTCGGCCTGCCGCTCCTGCCACATCTTGTGAAAGGCCGGCCGGGCCTGGCAGTCGGCAAGCCAGGCCTGGACGGCCGGAAACTGCTCCATCAGCGCGCCGTGGCCCTGGGCATAGCGCAGGATCTCGGCCACGTTCAGATCGGCCACGGTGAAGCGGCCGCCGACCAGATGGCCATGCCGGTTCAGGTGATGCTCGAGCACCGCCAGCGGGCGGACCAGCCGCTCGGCCGCATTGGCGACGGCGGCCTGGGCGGCGCCCGGCTGGGCCTGGCCGCTGTGGTGGTTGAACAGGATGGCCAGCGCGTCCGGCTCGATCGCGGTGGCGGCGTAGAAGCTCCATTGCAGCATCAGCGCATCCTCGATGGCATCGGCGGGGCCGAAGGGCTGGCCGTGCTTGCGCGCCAGGTGCAGCGTGCAGGCCAGCGATTCCGACAGCACCAGATCGCCGTCCTGGATCACCGGGATGGCGCCGGCGGGCGAGAGTTTCAGGAAGCTCTCGGAATGGGTGTTCAGCGGCGCGTCGGGGGCGTCGGGATCGGGCAGGCGATAGGCCTGGATCACCGGGACCTGCTTGAAGGGCAGGCCCAGCTCGTGACACAGCCAGACGATGCGCGAGGCGCGCGAGCGGGTGACGCCATAGACGGTCAGCATGGTTCTCTCCTGGTCTCGGCGCGAGCTTAGGCGCGTTCAGAGGGTCTGGGCAAGGTAGCGCATCATGTTGCCGCCCATGACCTTGGCGATCTGCTGGTCGGTCAGGCCGGCATCCAGCAGCGCCTGGGTCAGCGCCGCCAGATGCGCCGCGTCGAAGGGCGCATCCACCGAGCCGTCGTAATCCGAGCCCAGCGAGACGTGGTCCTCGCCCACCAGCGCGATGGCCGCCTGGATGGATGCGGCGATGTCCGCGGGGGTCTTGCCGCAATTCACGTCGGCCCAATAGCCGATGCCGATCAGGCCGCCCTTGTCGGCGATGGCCTTGACCAGCCCGTCGGGCAGGTTGCGCGGGCTGGCGCAGCGGCCGTGGATGCCGGTATGCGACAGGATCGGCCGGGTGCCGGGAATGGCCAGCACGTCGCGCACCATCTGCGGGCTGGCATGGGCCAGGTCGATGATCATGCGCTTGTCCATCATCTCGGCCACCACCTCGCGGCCGAAATCCGACAGGCCCGAGCCGCTGCCGCCCTCGCCATGCAGGCTGCCGCCCAGCTCGTTGTCGAAGAAATGCGTCAGTCCCAGCAGGCGGAACCCGGCGCCGTAGAGCACCTGAAGATTGGCGATATTGCCCTCCAGCGGATGCCCGCCCTCGCTGCCCAGGATGGCGCCGACGGTCTGGGCGCCGTTCTGGCGCGCCTCGAGCAAGGTCTGCAGGTCCGCGGCCGAGCGGATCAGCATCAGCCGGTCCGGCGCCGCTTCGGCGGCGCGGCGCAGCGCGGCGGCCTGCACCAGGGCGCGTTCCTTGAGGCTGAACCAGCTGGGCAGCGGGCGCAGCTGGCCGATGAACAGCGGCGTGATGTTGTCCGGCGCCTCGGCGGAGTTCTGGCTGTAGTTCTGGCCGCGCGGGCTTTTGGTGACGGTGGTGAAGACTTGCACGGCGACATTGCCTTCGGCCAGGCGGGGAATGTCGGTATGGCCGCGCTCGGCCCGGTCCAGAAGGTCGCGGTCCCACAGCAGCGCGTCCGAATGCCAGTCGCCGATCACCAGCTGCTGATGCAGCGCCTCGGCCTGCGGCGAGACCGGCCAGCCCTTCGTCGGCATGGTCACGGGGTTCAGCCGGCTTTCGACCAAGCCGGGGCCCCAGATCGCCACCGCGACGGCCGCCAGCACCGCAAGCCCCAGAAGCCACAGGAAAATGCGCCGGATCATGCGGATCATGCCGTCCCCCTTGTCTCGTCCGGGGCGGAGCATAGGGCAGGGCCGCCGGCCATGCGACGGAAAACTGCCCCGACCCGTCCGCCGGGGAAGGTGCTGCGGATCAGAACGTCTGCCGCCCCGGCTGCCCGTCCGCGAGCGACAGGCGCAGGATATGCTGCGGCCCGATCCTGCCGCCGTGATAGAAGCTGCCGGTATCGGTGAATCCGGCGTCCAGATAGACGGCGCGCGCCACCGGATTGACCTCGTTGACCGTCAGCACCAGGGCCTTGGCTCGGGGATAAAGCCGGGGCACATAGCGACCAAGCGCCCGCATCGCCGCCTTGCCGGTGCCGTGCCCCTGTTCGGCGGCGTCGATCATCACCCCGCGCAATCCCAGATCCTGCGGGCCGGCAAAGTCGAAATGGGCGGCATAGGCGCGGTCGATCTTGAAGAATCCGACCGCGCGGCCGTCGCGGGTCACGACATGGAAATCGCAGCCCGGCTCGTCGGCGGCGAAATGGCCGGCGATGGTGCCGCAGAACGGCTCCTGCTCGGGGCGCACGGCGATATGGGCCACGCGCTCGAACCCGTCGCGGCCCAGAGGTTCCAGCACGACCTTGGGTGCGGTCACGCCTCCATCGCCTCGAGCTCGTCGATGAAGCCCTCGATCATCGACAGGCCCTTGTCCCAGAACGCCGGGTCCGAGGCGTCGAGGCCGAAGGGCGCCAGCAGTTCCTTGTGGTGCTTGGAGCCGCCCGCCGCCAGCATGTCGAAATACTTGGCCTGGAAGTCCGGCAGCCCGTCCTCGTAGGCGGCATAGAGCGCGTTCACCAGCCCGTCGCCGAAGGCATAGGCATAGACGTAGAAGGGCGAATGCACGAAATGCGGCACATAGGCCCAGAAGGTCTCGTAGCCCGGCATGAACTCGAAGGCGTCGCCCAGCGATTCCGCCTGCACCGACATCCACAGCGCGTTGATGTCGTCCGGCGTCAGCTCGCCCTTGGCGCGGGCGGCATGCAGCTTGCATTCGAAATCGTAGAAGGCGATCTGGCGCACGACCGTGTTGATCATGTCCTCGACCTTGCCGGCCAGCAGCGCCTTGCGCTGCGCGGGATCGGTGGTCTTTGCCAGCAGGGCGCGGAAGGTCAGCATCTCGCCGAAGACGCTCGCCGTCTCGGCCAGCGTCAGCGGCGTCGAGGCCAGCAGTTCGCCCTGTCCGGCTGCAAGGCGCTGGTGGACGCCGTGGCCGAGTTCATGCGCCAGCGTCATCACGTCGCGCGGCTTGCCGAGGTAGTTCAGCAGCACATAGGGATGCACCGTGGTCACGGTGGGATGCGCGAAGGCGCCGGGCGCCTTGCCGGGCTTTACCCCGGCGTCGATCCAGCCCTTGTCGAAGAAGGGCTGCGCCAGTTCCGCCAGTTTCGGCGAGAAACCGGCATAGGCGTCGATCACGGTGGCCTCGGCCTCGGGCCAGGCGATCAGGCGCGGCGTCTCGGTCGGCAGCGGGGCGTTGCGGTCCCAGACCTGCAGCTTGTCGAGGCCCAGCCATTTGGCCTTCAGCCGGTAGTAGCGATGCGACAGCCGCGGATAGGCGGCGGTGACGGCATTGCGCAGCGCCTCGACCACCTCGGGCTCGACATGGTTCGACAGGTGGCGCGCGGTCTGCGGCGTCGGCATCTTGCGCCACTTGTCCTCGATGGCCTTTTCCTTGGCCAGGGTGTTGTGGATGCGGGCGAACAGCTTGACGTTCTTGCCGAACACCTCGGCCAGGCCGCGGGCGCCGGCCTCGCGCCGGGCGCGCTCGTGGTCGGTCAGCAGGTTCAGCGTCGCCTCCAGCCCCAGCTCCTCGCCATCGACATCGAAGCTCAGGCCGGCGGTGGTCTCGTCGAACAGCCGGTTCCAGGCGGCGGCGCCGACCACGGAATTGTCGTGCAGGAAGCGTTCCAGCTCGTTCGACAGCTGATAGGGCCGCATGGCGCGCATCCGATCGAAGACCGGCTTGTAGCGCGCGGGCCCATCCGCCGCCGAGAACACCTCGTCATAGCGCGCGTCGGGAATGCGGTTGAACTCCAGGCTGAAGAACACCAGCCGGGTGGTGGCGGTGGTGATGCGGTCCTGCAGGTCGCCCATCTGCTTGGCGCGGGTCGCATCGGTGGTGTTCTGGTAATAGCGCAGCCCGGCATAGGACATGATCCGCCCGGCCAGGACGTCGATCTGCTGGTAACGCTCGATGCATTCCAGCATCTTCTCGGCCGAGAGCGAGGCGAGCTTGCCTTCATAGTCGCGGGCGAATTCGCAACAGGCCTTCTCGACCGCCTCCAGATCGCGGATCAGGTCCGGGGCTTCCGGCGAGGGGTAGAGGTCGCTCAGATCCCATTCCGGCAGTGGGCCCAGATCGGGATTGGCGGCGGCGGCGGGAAGGGCGTTTTCGTCTCGCGGCAGAAGGCGGCTGGCTGAAATCGTCATCGTTATTCCTTTCCTCTGCGACAACATGTGACGCCTGATGCGCCCGGCTGCAAGTCGAAGGGAACAATCGGGCGGCCGAGACGGCGCCTCAGCGCTGGTCGGTGGCGGCCGAGAAATGCGCGACCACCGACTCGAGGAAGCGGCTGCGGACCGGGTCGCGCTCCAGCATCGGCTCGTGCCGGCATTCGGCCAGTTCCAGCAGCGCGGCGCCGGGCCATCGGGCGGCGCGGGCGCGGATGGCGGGGCTCGAGACGATCCGCTCGGCGTCGCCAAGCGCGATCAGCGCCGGCAGGGCGGGCGAGGGCAGGGCGGCGATGCGGCGGCATTCCAGGATCGCCTCGCGCAGCCAGTCGTTGCTGGCGCCGCCGACCGAGATGTCGGGCCAGGCCGCGGCCTCGGCCACCAGCCGGCCCCAGCGCCGGCCGTCATGGGTCAGCAGGTTGTCGTGGAACGGGTCCAGCAGGACGAAACTTTCCTCGCCCCCCGCGCGCGGCGCCGGGTGGCCGCCGCGGCCCAGCCGGGACAGGGCGGTGGCCAGGCCGAGCGCCAGCCATTCCGGCACGCCGCGCAGGTCGATGCCCCACATCGGCGCCGAGAAGGCGACGCTGTCCACCGGCAGCCCCGCCTCGAGCGCGGCGAGGCCGATGGTGCCGCCCATGGAATGGGCCAGCAGGTGCCAGGGTCGGGGCAGATCAAGTTCCTGCGCCGCCACCACCAGTTCGACCACGTCGCGCTGGTAATCGGCGAAACTGCCGATATGTCCGGGTCGGACATTGGCCTGCAGCCGGTCGGACATGCCCTGGCCGCGCCAGTCGATGGACAGCACCTCGAACCCGGCGCCGTTCAGGTCCGCCGCGGTCTCGGCATATTTCTCGACATATTCGGTGCGGCCGGGAAACAGCAGCACCGTGCCGGTGGCGCCGCCCGCCGGCCAATGCGCGGCGCGCAGCCGCACCCCGTCATCGGCCCGCAGCCAGAAGGCGCGGGCCAGGGGCAGCGGATCGCCGGGCAGGGTGTTGAAGGGCGCGGGCTTCATCGCTTACGAAAGCAGTGCCCCCAGTTTCATCGCCGTGCCCATCGAGCCGTCGACCTTCAGCTTGCCGGTCATGAAGGCGGTGGTCGGGTTCACGTCGCCCGAGAGCAGCCCCTCGAAGGTCTCGCGGCTGGCGGTCAGGGTCACCTCGGCCTCGTCATCGGCGGCGCGGGCGCCGTTGGCGTCGATATAGACCGAGCCCTCGCCCTCGATGACGAATTTGGCGGTGCCGTCGAAGCCCTTGGCCTTCTCGTCCAGCGCGGTCACGGCGCCTTCGATGACTTTGCTCATTCCATATCTCCTGTTCTCGTGTCTGGAATTGGTTGGGGCAGAGGTTTACATGGGGAATATGCGTTGGCCAGTCCCTCATTTCCATCATGCCGTGGCGGCAGGGCTTTTCCTGGGGCTTCTGGGGCCCGTCGCGGCCGTGGCCTGGCAGGATGTCCCCGGCGCGATACCGGCCCAGGACGCGGTCCCGCAAGACGATTCTCCTGAAAATTCTCCTGAAAATGACAGCGATCCGCCGGTTGCGGACGCGCTGTCGGAACCGGCCGCGGCTTCGGAGCCGACCGCAGCCGCGCGGCTGCGCGAGCGCGAGGATCTGGACATGCTTTTCGCCGAACTGGCCCAGCCCGAGGGCGAGAGCTGGGCCCGGGCCGAGACCGATATCCTGCGCATCTGGTCGCGCTCCGGCTCGGCCGCCATGGATTTGCTCTACAAGCGCGGCGAGTCGGCGCTGGATGCCGGCGACACGGCGACGGCGCTGGGCCACTTGACCGCGCTGACCGATCACGCGCCGGATTTCGCGGCCGGCTGGTATCTGCGCTCGATCGCCTTCTATCTCGACGGGGATTACGGCCCCGCCTTGGGCGATCTGGAACAGGTGCTGCGGCTTGAACCGCGGCATTTCGGGGCGCTGACGCAGCTCGGCACCATGCTCGAGGAACTGGGCGACGGCCGCCGGGCCCTGGACGTCTTCCGCGCCAGCCTGAAGATTCACCCGCATCAGCAGGACGCGCAGGATGCCGTTCAGCGGATCGAACAGGAACTGCAAGGCACGGACGCCTGATGAACGACAGATCGCGGGTCACGGCCGTTCTTGGCCCGACCAATACCGGCAAGACCCATTACGCCATCGAACGCATGCTGGCGCATCGCACCGGGGTCATCGGCCTGCCGCTGCGGCTGCTGGCGCGCGAGGTCTATGACCGCATCGTCAAGGCGCGCGGCCCCTCGGTCGTGGCGCTGGTCACGGGCGAGGAGCGCATCGTCCCCGAGCGCGTGCAATACTGGGTCGCCACCACCGAGGCCATGCCCGAGGTCGGCGCCGATTTCGTCGCCATCGACGAGATCCAGCTTTGCGCCGATCCGGAACGCGGCCATGTCTTCACCGACCGGCTGCTGCACATGCGCGGGCTGCACGAGACGCTGCTGCTGGGCAGCGACACGATGCGCCCGGCCATCGCCGCGCTGGTGCCGCAGGCACTGTTCATGCGGCGCGAGCGCTTCTCGACGCTGAGCTGGGCCGGCTCGAAAAAGATCAGCCGCATGCCGCCGCGCTCGGCCATCGTCTGCTTCTCGGTCGAGGAGGTCTATGCCACGGCCGAACTGATCCGCCGACAAAAGGGCGGCTGCGCCGTGGTGATGGGGGCGCTGAGCCCGCGCACGCGAAACGCCCAGGTCGCCATGTATCAGCAGGGCGAGGTAGATTATCTGGTCGCCACCGACGCCATCGGCATGGGACTGAATCTGGACATCCGTCACGTCGCCTTCTCGGCCACCGAGAAATTCGACGGCCGCCGCTATCGCGAGCTGTTCCCGCACGAGCTGGGCCAGATCGCCGGCCGCGCCGGGCGTCATACCGAGCCGGGCACCTTCGGCGTCACCGGCGATGCCGGTCCGCTGGAGGAGGGGCTGGTCGATGCCATCGAGAACCACCGCTTCGCGCCGATCCAGCGGCTGATGTGGCGCAACGCGGCGCTGGAATTCGGCACGGTCGAGCGGCTGATCCAGAGCCTGGAAACCGCGCCCGAAAGCGGCTGGCTGACCCGCGGCCGCGAGGCTGACGACCTGCGGGCGCTCAAGGCGCTTGCGGCCATGCCCGACATCCGCAACCAGGTGACGCACCCCCGCGACGTGCGGCTGCTTTGGGATGTCTGCCGGATTCCCGATTTCCGCTCGATCTCGGCCGCCGAGCATTCGACATTGCTGGCGCGGATCTACGGGTTCCTGCGCGCAGGCAGGGTGCCCAACGACTGGCTGCAGGGCCAGATCGCCCGGATTGATAAAACGCAAGGCGATATCGACACATTGTCGAAACGATTGGCATATATACGCACTTGGACCTATGTTGCCCAGCGTTCGGGCTGGGTTTCGGATGAAAGCCATTGGCGCGCCGAGACGCGCGCGGTAGAAGATCGGTTGTCGGACGCGCTTCACGCGGCTCTGACGCAAAGATTCGTGGACCGGCGCACATCCGTGCTGCTGCGCCGGCTCAAACAGAAGGAGAGCCTTTTGGCCGAGGTGAATGACAAGGGCGAAGTGACGGTCGAGGGCGAGTTCGCCGGCCGTCTGGAGGGCTTCCGCTTCCACGCCGATCCGAGCGCAACCGGGGATGAGGCGCGCATGCTGAGCCGCGCCGCCTATGAGGCGTTGCGCCCCGAATTCCATCTGCGTGCCGACAGGTTCTACAACGCGCCGGATACCGAACTGGACTTCACCGAGCAGGGCGGCCTGATGTGGGGCAGCTCGGCCATCGGCAAGCTGGTCAAGGGCACCGAGCCGTTGAAGCCCGGCGTCGAGCCCTTCGTCGACGAGGAGGCCGGGCCCGAGATCGCCGACAAGGTGCGCCGCCGGCTGCAGCATTTCATCGACCGCAAGATCGCCACGCTGTTCGAGCCGCTGCTGGCGCTGAAGAACGACGAGACGCTGACCGGCCTGGCCCGCGGCTTCGCCTTCCGGCTGGTCGAGGCGCTGGGGGTGCTGCCACGCGAGGGCGTCGCCGCCGAGGTCAAGGAACTGGACCAGGAATCGCGCGGCCTTCTGCGCAAGCACGGCGTGCGCTTCGGCCAGTTCACCATCTTCCAGCCGGCGCTGCTGAAGCCAGCGCCGACCCGGTTGCGGCTGGTGCTTTGGGGCCTGGATCAGGGGCTGGCCGAGTTCCCGGAAAGCCCGCCGCCGGGCCTGGTGACCATTCCGAACCTGCCGGACGTGCCCAAGGGCTACTACACGCTCTCGGGTTATCACCCGGCGGGCGAGCGGGCGATCCGCATCGACATGCTGGAACGGCTGGCCGACATGCTGCGGGGTCAGGACAGCCGGGGCGGGTTCGAGGCGACGCCGGACATGCTGTCGATCACCGGCATGACGCTGGAGCAATTCGCCGGGTTGATGCAGGGGCTGGGCTATCGCGCCGAGAAGGGCGAGCGGGTCAAGGCCCGTGCCGAGGCCGCGCCCGCCGCTGCCGAGCCGGCGCCCGCGCCCGAAACCGCCGATCACGAGCATCCGCTGACCGAGGAGGAAAGCGTGCTCGCCGCCGAGACTCGCGCTCGGTGGGAAGCCGAACAGGCCGCGCGCAAGGCTGCCGAGGCTTCGGCCGAGGGGGAAGCCGCCGCCGAGGGCGAGACCGTCGCTGCCGAGGCGGCGCCCGAGGTCGAGGCGTTCTACACCTTCACCTGGGCCCCGCGTCCGCGCGGCGGCCAGCGCCGCCCCGAGCGCGGCGAGCGCCAAGGCCAGGGCCAGGGTCAGGGCCGTCCGCAGGGCGAGCGTGGCCCGCGCCGCGAGCGCGAGGCCGGGCAGGAACCCCGCCGCGAGGGAAAACCCTTCGAGGGCAAGCGTCGCGACGAGAATCGCGGCGAACGGGGCGACCGTCCCGACCGCGGCCCGAAGGGCAAGCACAAGGGCAAGCCGCGCCACGACGGGCCGAAGAGTTTCGAGGCGCGCCCGCCGCGGGCCGAGAAACAGGCCGACCCGGATAGCCCCTTTGCCATCCTTGCCGCGCTCAAGAACAAGACGTGAGCGCGGAAGCGGCAGGCTCGATCAGGCTTGACCGCTGGCTGCATCACGCCCGGCTGTTCAAGACCCGCACCCTGGCTGCCGACGCCATCGCCGGCGGCGGCATCCGGGTGAACGGGCAGCCCTGCAGCAAGCCCGCCCAGCCGGTGCGGCATGGTGACACGGTCACCGTCTCGGCCCATGGCCGGGTCCGGGTGTTGCGGCTGCGACTGCTGGGCGAGCGCCGCGGCCCCGCCAGCGAGGCCGCCGGCCTTTATGAGGAAATCGCGTTCTGATTCGCGGCCCTCGCCGGTCGAATCCGGAACGCGGTTCCTGCCTGACGGTGGATGTCGGAACGCCGTCCTGCCGCGCCGGACTTGCCGCCGCATCACCGTCTTTTCGCCCGGCATGGCCTTGAATGATGGCTGCCACGGGCGTAACTACCCGCTCAGGAACCAGGAATATCGCGCCATGACCTATGTCGTCACAGATAACTGCATCATGTGCAAATACACCGACTGCGTCGAGGTGTGTCCCGTGGACTGTTTCTACGAAGGCGAGAATACGCTGGTCATCCATCCCGACGAATGCATCGACTGCGGCGTCTGCGAACCGGAATGCCCGGCCGACGCGATTCGCCCGGATACCGAGCCGGACATGGAAAGCTGGGTCGAGTTCAACCGCAAATATGCCGAACTCTGGCCGGTGATCACCCGCAAGAAGGATCCGATGCCCGACTATCAGGAGATGGACGGCAAGCCCGGCAAGCTGGAGAAATACTTCTCCGAGGCCCCCGGCGAAGGGGATTGAGACCTGCAGTCTCGCCTGTGGCGGTCGGTCGTTCACAAAGCTAACGACTGTGTTGAACGCGCATCATTCCTCGCTTTTGTCTGTACGGCAATGGCGGGTGCGGGCCGGAATCGCTAGACCGGAGCCGTGGTCGGGGAGGAGGCGATTCGCCCCGGGTCATGCACCGGTTCTGGCGGTGCTCGGGTTCCGAGTTTCTGATTTTCAACGATTTTCTGCCTTCTGACAGGACCGGTGCCGCTTTGCAGCGAACCTTTGAACCGGCGCGATTTTTGTGCTAAAGTGCAACGATATCGCGCCGGTTGGGCTGCTTTCTGTGGCCTGTCCGGCGTTGCTGCCTGTTCTGGTCGACTGCCCGGCCGGAAATGCAAGAACAACGACACCGACCCGTAAGGGGGGGATCGTCCCGCCTTGGGGTCTTTTGTGCCGCCCGCCGGCGCAACTGCGAAGGAAGCCCAATGTCGAAAGCCAAGAAGACCGAATTCCGCCCCGATGATTTCGTGGTGTACCCGACGCATGGCGTGGGTCGCATCGTTTCGATCGAAGAGCAAGAGGTTGCCGGGCTGCGCCTCGAGATGTTCGTGATCTCGTTCGAGAAGGACAAGATGACCCTGCGCGTGCCGACCGCGCGCGCTTCCGAGATCGGCATGCGCGGCCTGTCGACCCCCGACCTGGTCGAGCGGGCGCTGGACACGCTGAAGGGCAAGGCCCGGGTCAAGCGCGCCATGTGGTCGCGCCGCGCCCAGGAATATGAGCAGAAGATCAATTCGGGCGACCTGATGTCGATTGCCGAGGTGGTGCGCGACCTGCATCGCAACGACGATCAGCGCGAGCAATCCTATTCCGAGCGTCAGCTGTACGAGGCGGCGCTGGACCGCCTGACCCGCGAAGTCGCCGCCGTCAGCGGCATGGACGAGGCCGGCGCCCAGAAGAAGGTCGAGACGGTGCTGACCGCCCGCGCCGCCTGAACCGGACGGACCGGCCAAGCGACAAGAAAAGGGCGCCTGCGGGCGCCCTTCGCATGTCCGGCACAGCCGGAAACCGATGGCAGGCTGCGTCCAGGCGGCCTGCCATCGGGGCCGGATCAGCTCAGCGCCGCCAGGATGCGCGCCCAGCTGCGGGCGCCCTTGGCGAAGCTTTCCAGATCGTATTTCTCGTTCGGGGAATGGATGCGGTCGTCGTCGCGGCCGAAGCCGATCAGCATCGAATCCATGCCCAGGATGGTTTTGAAATCGCCCGCGATGGGGATCGAGCCGCCGGCGCCGATATAGGCGGCCTCGCGACCCCATTCCTGGGACAGCGCGGCTTTCGCCGCCGCAAAGGCCGGATCCGAGATGTCCATGCGGCTGGCCGGGCTGGCGCCGTGACCGTGGAAGGCGACCGTGCAATCAGCCGGAATGGCGGCGCGGACATGGGCGCGGAAGGTCTCGCGGATTGCTTGCGCATCCTGGGTGCCGGTCAGGCGGAAGCTGACCTTGGCGCGTGCCTCGGCCGGCAGCACGGTCTTGAAACCCGCGCCGGCATAGCCGCCCGAGATGCCGTTGATCTCGAAGGTCGGGCGGTTCCAGACCATCTCCAGCCCGGTGCGGCCGGTCTCCCCGACCGGCCGGTTCAGGCCGACCCGCGACAGGAATTCCCCGGTATCGAAGCCCAGATCCTGCCAGTCGGCGCGCAGCTCCTCTGTCAGTTCCTCGACGCCGTCGTAGAAGCCGGGCAGGGTGATGCGGCCGTCGGCATCCTTCACGGTGGCCAGCGCGTTCACCAGAAGCTGGATCGGGTTGGCGGCCAGCCCGCCGAAGCTGCCGGAATGCAGGTCGCAGTCGGCGGCGCGAACGACGATCTCCTCGCCCAGCAACCCGCGCAACTGGGTGGTGATCGCCGGGCGACCGTCGGAATACATGCCGGTGTCGCAGATCATGGCGATGCCGGCGCGCAGCTCGTCCGCATTCTCGCGCAGGAAGGGCTGCAAGCTGGGCGAGCCGGATTCCTCCTCGCCCTCGAAAAGCAATGTCAGGTCCGAGGGCAGTTCGCCATGCACCGCTTTCCAGGCCCGGAAGGCCTCGACGAAGGTCATCAGCTGGCCCTTGTCGTCGGCGGCGCCGCGGCCGCGGATCACCCGGCCTTCGGGCGTGTCCTGGATCTCGGGCTCGAAGGGCGGGCGGTCCCACAGCTCCAGCGGATCGACCGGCTGCACGTCGTAATGGCCATAAAACAGCAGTGGCCGGCGCGTGCCTTTCGGGGAATGCGCCACCACCATCGGATGGCCGGGCGTGTTGCGGATCGAGGCGTCGAAGCCCAGCGATTGCAGCTCCGCGCAAAGCCATTCGGCCGCGCGGCGCACGTCGCCGCGATGCGCCGGGTCGGTCGAGATCGAGGGGATGCGCAGGAACGCCTCGAGCCGCGCCAGCGCCTGCGGCAGATCCGCGTCCAGCGTTGAAAGTACTTCGTCGATTTTCGGGCTGTTCGGCATGTTTTCCCTATTCCTGAATGATTTGGTCAGAGAACTTGGATGGTTCCATGGTCGTAATGCGGCATTTTGACCCTATATTTTCTCTGATTTGACACGTATCAAGTCGTGACCCGCGGGATCGGAGCATGATCCCCCAAGCGAGCAAGTTCAAGCAAGGCAAGGGACCGCAGATGGATTACTCAGCCGCCCTGGATCAGGCCCTCGGGAAGCTGCACGAAGAAGGGCGCTACCGCACCTTCATCGACATCGAGCGGCGCAAGGGGGCCTATCCGCAGGCTATCTGGACCCGTCCCGACGGGACCGAGCGGGAAATCACCGTCTGGTGCGGCAACGACTATCTGGGCATGGGCCAGCATCCGGCGGTGCTGGCGGCGATGCACGAGGCGCTGGATTCGACCGGCGCCGGCTCGGGCGGGACACGCAACATTTCGGGCACCACGATCTATCACAAGAAGCTGGAAGCCGAACTGGCCGACCTGCACCAGAAAGACGCGGCGCTGATCTTCTCCAGCGCCTATATCGCCAATGACGCGACGCTTTCCACGCTGCGCAAGCTGTTCCCCGGCCTGATCATCTATTCGGACGAGCTGAACCACGCCTCGATGATCGAGGGCATCAAGCGCTTCGACGGCGCCAAGCGCATCTTCCGCCACAATGACGTGGCGCATCTGCGCGAACTGCTCGAGGCCGACGATCCCGAGGCGCCGAAGCTGATCGCCTTCGAATCGATCTATTCCATGGACGGCGATTTCGCCCCCATCGCGGCCATCTGCGACCTGGCGGACGAATTCAACGCCCTGACCTATCTGGACGAGGTTCATGCCGTCGGCATGTATGGCCCCCGCGGCGGCGGCGTGGCCGAGCGCGACGGGCTTCTGGACCGCATCGACATCTTCAACGGCACGCTGGGCAAGGCCTTCGGCGTGTTCGGCGGCTATATCGCCGCCTCGGCCAAGATGGTGGACGCCATCCGCTCCTATGCGCCGGGTTTCATCTTCACCACCTCGCTGCCGCCGGCGGTGGCGGCGGGTGCAGCGGCCTCGATCGCCTTCCTGAAGACGGCCGAAGGGCAATTGCTGCGCGACCGCCAGCAGCTGAACGCCCGCATCCTCAAGATGCGGCTGCGCGGCCTTGGTATGCCGATCATGGACCATGGCAGCCATATCGTGCCGGTGCATGTCGGCCATCCGGTGCATTGCAAGGCGCTGTCCGACATGCTGCTGGCCGATTTCGGCATCTATGTGCAGCCGATCAACTTTCCCACCGTGCCGCGCGGCACCGAACGCCTGCGTTTCACCCCCTCGCCGGTGCACGATCCCCGGCAGATCGACCAGCTGGTCCGCGCCATGGACAACCTCTGGTCGCAATGCAAACTGAACCGTTCGACTTCCGCTGCCTGACGCGGTTTGAGGGTGATCACCTCTCGCGCCCGTGATAACCTTGCTTTAATCAAATCGTGAGAGCCTTCCGATTCGGAGGGTGAGCAGCAAAGAATGGGGCAGGCGCGATGATCGGGCTGAGGGGGTCTCCCCCGTCGCATGGCCATGAGGAACCGACGGCATTGCCGCCCGGTTTCGACGATCCGGATATTCGTCTTGGCGATCTGATGCGGGGCGAACGCGCCACGCTGGGCAAGTCGCTGCTGGATGTCCAGCGCGAACTGCGCATCCGCGCCTCCTATGTCGCCGCCATCGAGAATTGCGACATTTCGGCCTTCGACGCGCCCAGTTTCATCGCCGGCTACGTGCGCTCCTATGCGCGCTACCTGGGCATGGATTCGGACTGGACCTTCCGGCGCTTCTGCCAGGAATCCGGCTTTCGGCCCACGCATGGCATGGCGCCCGCCGCTTCGGGGCCCAAGCCGCAGCGCCGGCCCTCGGACCCGGCCGAGGCGCTGGCCAATCCGCATCCGATCTTCCTGCCCAAGCCGGAAAGCATGTGGTCCTCGATCGAGCCGCGCGCCATCGGTTCGCTTCTGGTCATGGTGGCGCTGGCCTGTGGCCTCGGCTATGGCGGCTGGGCCGTGCTGCAAGAGGTGCAGAAGGTCAACCTGACCCCCGGCGACCAGGCGCCCGGGGTGATCGCCGCGCTGGACCCGGTGCAGGAAGCCGCCCAGCCGGAAACCGTGGAATCGGCGCAGGTCAACCTGCCGCGGCCCGAAGGGCTGGACCGCACCTATCGCCCGCAGGCGCTGGAACTGCCGGTGCTGGTCGCCCGCGACGGCCCCATCGCCGCCATAGATCCCGGCCTGAACGAGCCGGCGATCCAGCCCGAAGCCGCCCAGCCCGCCACCCGCACCGCCGCCATGCAGGATCTGGTCTACGGTCCCGAGATGCCGGCCGAGCAGTTGGCGGTGCGCACCGTCGCCCCCGACGCCCCCGAGATCGAGATCCTGGCCGCGCGCCCGGCCTGGGTGCGGGTGACCTCGGCCGATGGCACGGTGCTGCTGGAAAAGACCATGGATGCGGGCGAACGCTTCGCCCTGCCCAAGCTGGAAGCGCCGCCGGTGCTGCGGGCCGGCAATTCCGGCGCGGTCTATTTCGCGGTGAACGGCCGGACCTATGGCCCGGCCGCGCCCGGCGCCAAGGTGGTCAAGAATGTCGAGCTGTCGCCCACCGCGCTGACCGCGAAATTCGCCTTTGCCGATCTGAGCAAGGATCCGGAGCTGGCGCGCATGGTCTCGCTCGCCTCGGCCGCCAAGCCGGAAGCCCCAGCCATCCAGGAATAGGCCGGGCGCCGGCCTGCCGATGGTCACGGATGCGGCATCGCCGGGCCGCCGCCGGGCCGGATGGGTTGCCCGTCCGGCCGCTTGCGCCTATCTCTCACGGGTGAATCCCGGCTCTCGCGCAGAAAAAGGCCATAGCCATGTCGCATAATCCGATTCGCCCCTGGCGCAATATCGACCGGCGCAAGTCGCGCCAGATCATGGTCGGCAATGTGCCGGTGGGGGGCGATGCGCCGATCAGCGTGCAGACGATGACCAATACCGATACCAGCGACGTCCGGGCGACGCTGGACCAGATTTTGCGCGCCGCCGACGTCGGCGCCGATATCGTCCGGGTCTCGACCCCCGACGAGGCCTCGACCCGGGCGCTGAAGGAAATCTGCCGCGAAAGCCCGGTGCCGATCGTGGCCGACATCCATTTCCACTACCGCCGCGCCATCGAGGCCGCCGAGGCCGGCGCCGCCTGCCTGCGCATCAACCCCGGCAATATCGGCGACGCTGCCCGCGTGCGCGAGGTCATCAAGGCCGCGCGCGACCACGGCTGCTCGATCCGCATCGGCGTGAATGCCGGCAGCCTGGAACGGCACCTGCTGGAGAAATACGGCGAACCCTGCCCGGATGCGATGGTGGAATCCGGCCTCGACCATATCAGGATCCTGCAGGACAACGACTTTCACGAGTTCAAGATCAGCGTGAAGGCCAGCGACGTGTTCCTGGCCGCCGCCGCCTATCAGCAGCTGGCCGAGGCCACCGATGCGCCGATCCACCTGGGCATCACCGAGGCGGGCGGGTTGATGGCCGGCACGGTGAAATCCGCCATCGGCCTCGGCAACCTGCTCTGGATGGGCATCGGCGACACGATCCGCGTCAGCCTGTCCGCCGATCCGGTCGAGGAGGTCAAGGTCGGCTTCGAGATCCTGAAATCGCTGGGCCTGCGCACCCGCGGCGTGCAGATCATCTCTTGCCCCAGCTGCGCGCGCCAGGGCTTCGACGTCATCAAGACGGTCGAGATCCTGGAAAAGCGCCTCGAGCACATCAAGATGCCGATGAGCCTGTCGATCATCGGCTGCGTGGTGAACGGTCCGGGCGAGGCGCTGATGACCGATATCGGCTTCACCGGCGGCGGCGCGGGCTCCGGCATGGTCTACCTGGCCGGCAAGCAGAACCACAAGATGACCAACGACCAGATGGTCGACCATATCGTCGAGCTGGTCGAGAAACGCGCCGCCGAACTCGAGGCCGCGCAAGCCGCCGCCGCCGAATAAACGCAGGGGGCTCCTGCGCCCCCCAAGCCTTTCACCGTTTTCCAAATACCCACGCCGCCTGCGCAACCCGCGCCGGCGGTGCCGGTTCAGCCCTCGGCCGCGGCCGCCCGGGCCCTTGCGACCGCGCCTTCCAGCCCCTCGGCCGGCACGCCGCGCAGCATCTCGCCGCCGATGATGAAGGTCGGCGTCCCCATGATCCGCATCTGTTCGGCCAGCTGGTGGTTCTTGCGCAGCACCGCCGAGACCTCCTCGGTATTCATCCGGTTCAGCACCGCTTGGCTGTCCAGGCCCAGATCGCCGGCCAGCTTGGTCAGGCTTTCCAGATTGACCGGCCCGCGCGATTCCATCAGCGCGTCATGCGCCTTCTTGTAGGTCTCGGCCCCGGCCTCTTGCTGCACCGCGACGGCAAAGCGCGCCGCCATGTCGCTTTCCTGGGTCAGGATCGGGAATTCCTTCAGGATCCAGCGGATATTGCCATCGGCCGAGATCAGCTTCTCCAGCTCCGGGTTCACCCGCTTGCAGACGCCGCAGCGGTAGTCGATGAACTCGACCAGCGTCACGTCGCCCTCGGGATTGCCGCCGACCCAGCTATGGCCGTCGTCGAAGATCGCGTCCCTGTTGTTCTCGACCAGCAGCTGGTCGTTCTTGGCCTCGTCGGCGGCGCGGCGCTCTTCCAGCACGTTGATCGACTCGATCAGGACATCGGGATTGGCCATCAGGTAGTCGCGCACCGCCTCGCCGAAGGCGGCCTTCTCGGCTTCGCTCATGTTCGCCGGGTCGAAGGCGAAGGCGGGCAGGGCGGTCGCCGTCAACAGCGCGGCGGTCAAAAGGGCTTTCATCCAGGGATCCTTTCCAGTTGCCGGCAACTTGGCCTGTCCCGGGCCGTGTTGCAAGCGATGCGCCCCGGCCTCACGCGGGCTTGACCGGACAGCCCGCAGGTCCGATACCCGGCCAAAACCACGAGGGCAGGCAGATATGAGACAATCCCGCCGCGGGCAGGTCGATCCCTTTATCGTCATGGATGTGATGGAGGCCGCCCGCAAGGCCGAAGCCGCAGGCCGCCGCATTATCCATATGGAGGTCGGCCAGCCCTCGACCCCGGCGCCCGAGGGCGCGCGCCGGGCGCTGGCCGCGGCGCTGGAGCGGCCGCTGGGCTATACGGTGGCGCTCGGCCTGCCCGAATTGCGCCGCGGCATCGCCGCACTCTACAAGCGCTGGTACGGGCTCGACCTCGACCCGAACCGGGTGGTGGTGACGCCGGGTTCCTCGGGCGCCTTCCTCCTGGCCTTTTCGGCGCTGTTCGACGCCGGCGAGCGCGTGGCCCTGGGCGAGCCGGGCTATCCCAGCTATCGCCAGATCCTGCGCGCCATGTCGCTGGAGCCGGTGGGCATCCCGACCCGGGCCGAGGACCGCTACCAGCCCCGGCCGCAGGATCTGCCGGCGGATACGCAGGGGCTGATCCTGGCCTCGCCCGGCAATCCCTCCGGCACGGTGCTGCGGCGCGAGGAACTGGCGGCGCTGACCGCGCGGGCCGCGGAACTGGGCATGAGCGTGATCTCGGACGAGATCTATCACGGGCTCGATTACGGCGCCGGATTCCATTCGGCGCTGGAGGTGACGGACGAGGTCTTCGTCATCAACAGTTTCTCGAAATATTTCAGCATGACCGGCTGGCGCGTCGGCTGGATGGTGGTGCCGGACAGCATGATCCGCACCGTCGAACGCATCGCGCAGAACATGTTCATCTGCCCGCCCCATGCCAGCCAGGTCGCGGCCTTGGCGGCGCTGGATTGCGTCGAGGAGGCCGAGGCGAACCTGGCCGTCTATGCCGAGAACCGCCGGCGGATGCTGGAACGGCTGCCGCAGATCGGTTTCGATCGCATCGCGCCGCCGGAAGGCGCGTTCTACATCTATGCCGATGTGTCCGACCTGACCACGGACAGCCTGAGCTTTGCCGCGGAAATTCTTGAAAAGGCGGGCGTGGCGGTGACGCCGGGCCTGGATTTCGACCCGCATCGCGGCGCGCAGACCCTGCGCTTCAGCTATGCCGCGGGGGCGGCCGAGATCGCCGAGGGGCTGGACCGGCTGGCCGCCTTCATGGCGGCGCGATGAGATGGCTTTTCGCCCTGCTGCTGGTCTGGCTGGCGCTGCCGGCGCTGGCCGATGACGGCGCGCGCTCGGCTCTGGCGACGGTCGATCTGGCGGGCTCGTCGCTGACGGCAGAGGGCCGCGACCGCGGCAGGCCGCGGCCGATGGAGCTGCGGCTGACCATCAGCCAGCCGGTGCCCTATCGGGTCTATTTCCTCGACGGCCCGCCGCGGCTGGTGGTGGATTTCCGCGAGATCGACTTTTCCGGCACCAGGGCCGGGGATCTGCCGGGGCGCGAACTGGTGCCGGCGTTGCGCTGGGGCCGGTTCCGGTCCGGCTGGTCGCGGCTGGTGATGGAACTGCCCGGCCCCTATGCGTTGCGCACCGCCGTGCAGAGGCCGGCCGAGGGCGGCGCCGGCGGGGCCCTGGTCAAGCTGCGCATCGAGCCGGTCGATGCCACGGAATTCGTCACCCGCGGCAACGCGCTTTCGGCGCTTTGGGATCTGCCCAAGCCCGCCGAGGTGACGCCGCTGCCGCCCCGCCGCACCGGCCGGCGGCCGCTGCGGGTCGCGATCGACCCGGGCCATGGCGGCCACGACCCCGGCGCCCAGGTCGGCGCCATCTACGAGGCGGCGGTGTTGCTGGGTTTTGCCCGCGAGCTGACCGAGATCCTGACCCGCGCCGGTTTCGAGGTCGTCGCCACCCGCAAGGACGACAGCTTCATCCCGCTGGAGCGGCGCATGACCATCGCCCGCACCGCGCAGGCCGACCTGTTCATCTCGCTGCATGCCGATGCGCTGCCGGCGGGCGAGGCGGCGGGGCTGTCGATCTATGTCTGGAACCCGCAGGCCGACGACCGCGCCACGCGCGAACTGGCGACGCGCCACGACCGCGCCGATCTGTTGGCCGGGTTGGACCTCTCCGGCACCGACGACCAGATCGCCGATGTGCTGATGGACCTGGCGCGGACCGAGACCCATCCGCGCTCGCAGGCCTTTGCCAAGTTCGCGGTCTCGGAACTGAACCGCGCCGGCATCGGGATGCACAGCCGCCCGGTGCGCGGCGCGGCGTTTTCGGTGCTGAAATCCCCCGACATTCCCTCGGTGCTGATCGAGCTGGGCTTCCTGACCGATGCCGGCGACCGGGCGAACCTGTTCGACCCGGACTGGCGCGCCCGCACCGCGCAGGCGCTGGCGCGGGCGATCAGCCTTTGGGCGCAGGACGATGCCGCCCGGGCGGCGCTTTCACGCAGGTAGTGCAAGGTTGCTTTGACGGGCGACGCCCTGCTGTCTATAGAGACCCACGTCATCCCCAGAGGCTTGCCCCTTGCTGCGCTTCCTGCTGTCTTTCATCGGTGCGATCTTTTCCTGGCTCGTGACCGCCGTCTTCTTCATCGCCCTGACCGTGGGCGCGGTGTTCTGGATGTATTCGCGCGATCTGCCCAGCCATGAGCAGCTGGCGCAATACGCGCCCAAGACCATCAGCCGCATCTATTCCGGCGAGGGGCGGATCATCGACGAATTCGCCGAGGAGCGGCGCATCTTCGTGCCGATCGACGAGATCCCGCCTTTGGTGCGCGAGGCCTTCGTCAGCGCCGAGGACAAGAACTTCTATCATCACCACGGCTTCGATCCGCGCGGCATGATCGGCGCCCTGGTCGAGGCGGTGAAGTCGCGCGGCGAGAACGTGCGCGGCGCCTCGACCATCACGCAGCAGGTGATGAAGAACTTCCTGCTGTCCAGCGACCGCAGCGTCGAGCGCAAGATCAAGGAGCTGATCCTGGCCACCCGGCTGGAATCGACGCTGTCCAAGGACCAGATCCTGGAACTGTATCTGAACGAGATTTTCCTGGGTCAGAACAGCTTCGGCGTCGCCGCCGCGGCGCAGACCTATTTCAACAAGCCGCTGACCGAGCTGGCGCCGCACGAGGCGGCGATGCTGGCCGCCATGCCGCAGGCGCCCGGCCGCTATCACCCGGTCCGCGCCAAGGAACGGGTGACCGAGCGGCGCAACTACGTGCTGCGCGAGATGTGGCAGAACGGCTATATCGACCAGGCCACCTACGAGGTCGAGGTCAAGCAGCCGCTGCGCTCGGTGCAGAACGGCGATTTCCCGGCCTTCCAGCAGCAGCTGCCGCCGCGCGACTATTTCACCGACGAGATCCGCCGCCAGCTCTCGGCGCAGTTCGGCGAGCAGGAGTTTTTCGGCGGCGGTCTGGCGATCCGCGCCACCGTCGATCCGCGGCTGCAGAAGATCGCGGCCCGCGCCCTGCAGAAGGCGCTGGAGCAATACGACCGCGGTCGCGGCGTCTGGCGCGGCACCCGCGTCACCATCCCGGCCGAGAAGCTGGGCAGCGAGCAGGACTGGCGCCCCGCCCTGGCCGAGGCCCGGGTGCCGCGCGACATCGAGGGCTGGTTTCCCGCCGTGGTGCTGTCCCTTGGCGACAGCGACGCCAGCATCGGCATCGAGGATCAGGACGGCACCGCCACCATCCCGGCCAAGGATGTGCAATGGGCCAGGAAGCGCCGCGCCGACGGCACGCTGGCGCCCAAGGCCAGGGCGGTCTCGGACCTGCTGGAGGTCGGAGACGTGGTGCTGGTGCGCCGCATGACCAGCGACAGCGACGGCAGCTTCATCCGCTGGACGCTGCGCCAGGTGCCCGAGGTGCAGGGCGGTTTCATGGCCATGGACGTGAATACCGGCCGGGTGATCTCGATGCAGGGCGGCTTCAGCTATCAAAGCTCGGTCTTCAACCGCGCGACCCAGGCGCAGCGTCAGCCGGGTTCCAGCTTCAAGCCCTTCGTCTATGCGGCGGCGCTGGATTCGGGCTTTACCCCGGCGACGATCATCATCGACGAGCCGATCACCGTGAACACGCCGCAGGGCCTCTGGACGCCCAAGAACGCCAGCGGCAGGTTCTATGGCCCGACGCCGATGCGCACCGGGATCGAACAGTCCCGCAACCTGATGACCATCCGTATCGCCCAGGGCATCGGCATGGATACGGTGGCGAAATATGCCGAGAAATTCGGCGTCTACGACCATCTCGGCCATTTCCTGGCGAACTCGCTCGGCGCGCAGGAGACGACACTGTTCAAGATGGTCGCCGCCTATGCCATGTTCGCCAATGGCGGCGAGCGGGTGGAGCCGACGCTGGTCGACCGCGTGCAGGACCGCCGCGGCCGCACCATCTATCGCCACGACCGCCGCGAATGCGTGACCTGCGGCCAGGCGACGCTGCCGGCCGGCGCCTCGCCGCAGATCGTCTCGAACCGCGAGCGGGTGATGGACGCGATCACCGCCTATCAGCTGACCTCGATGCTGGAGGGCGTGGTCAAGCGCGGCTCGGGGCGCGGCGTGGACCTGCCGGTGCCGGTGGCCGGCAAGACCGGCACCACCAACGATGCCAAGGACGTCTGGTTCATCGGCTTCACCTCGAACATCGTCGCCGGCTGCTACCTGGGCTATGACCAGCCGCGCACCCTGGGCGCCAATGCCTATGGCGGCACGCTTTGCGTGCCGGTGTTCAACGAATTCATGCGGGAGGCGGTCAAGGAATTCGGCGGCACCGCCTTCAAGGTGCCGCCGGGCGGGCATTTCGTGAACATCGACCGCTTCACCGGCGCCATCCTGGGCCCCGATGCCAAGGGCGACAATGTCATCGCCGAATATTTCCGCGACGGTCAGGATCTGAGCGGGCTCGGCATGATCGACGGCGGTTTCGGCCGCGCCGATCCGGCGACGCTGCCGCTGTTCACCTCGGGCCGCGACGGCGGGCAGGCGGTGACCACCTCGACCGGCAAGAGGAAGGTGATCCCGAAGAAGGCCGATTTCGGCACCCTGTCCTCGGGCGGGCTGTATTGAGGCCGGTCCCGTCAAGGGGTCGCTTGCCGCCGGCCGCCGCCCGCGCTATTTGTCCTGCCCTGACCGACGATCTGAAAGAGAGTGCCCATGCGCGCCGAGACCCAAGCCACCATTGACGCGATCCGCAAATCGCTGAAGCTGCTTGCGCAGCGCATGGACTGGGACACCGCGCCGCACCGGCTGGAAGAGCTGAACGCCATGATCGAAGCCGGGGACATCTGGTCCGACCCGGCCCGTGCCCAGAAGCTGATGCGCGACCGGCAGATGCTGTCCGATGCGGTCGAGACCTATCGCCGCATCGAGACCGAGCTGAAGGACAATGCCGAGCTGATCGAACTGGGCGAGGCCGAGGATGATGCCGAGATCGTCGCCGATGCCGAGACCGCGCTGAAGGCGCTGGCCGAGCTTTCGGCGCAGAAGGAGCTGGAGGCGCTGCTGAACGGCGAGGCCGACGGCAACGACACCTTCCTTGAGGTCAATGCCGGCGCCGGCGGCACGGAAAGCTGCGACTGGGCCTCGATGCTGGCGCGGATGTATGTCCGCTGGGCCGAGAAGAAGGGCTATACTGTCGAGCTGCTCAGCGAAACCGGCGGTGACGAGGCCGGCATCCGCTCGGCCGCCTACAAGATCTCGGGGCCGAACGCCTATGGCTGGCTGAAGTCGGAATCGGGCGTGCACCGGCTGGTGCGCATCTCGCCCTATGATTCGGCGGCCCGGCGCCATACCTCGTTCAGCTCGGTCTGGGTCTATCCGGTGGTCGACGACAATATCGAGATCACCATTCCCGACAACGAGATCAGGATCGACACCTACCGCTCCTCGGGCGCGGGCGGGCAGCACGTCAACACCACCGACTCGGCGGTGCGCATCACCCACCTGCCGACCGGGATCGTGGTGACCAGTTCCGAAAAGTCGCAGCACCAGAACCGCGCCAACGCCATGGCGGCGCTGAAGGCGCGGCTTTATCAGCTGGAGCTCGACAAGCGCAACGCCGCGATCAACGCCCAGCACGAGGCCAAGGGCGATGCCGGCTGGGGCAACCAGATCCGTTCCTATGTGCTGCATCCCTACCAGATGGTGAAGGATCTGCGGACCGGGCACGAGACCTCGGACACGCAGGGGGTTCTGGATGGCGACCTGGACGCCTTCATGGCCGCCACCCTGGCGCTGGACGTGGCCGGCAAGTCGCGGGCCGAGGCGCAGGCCGAGGACTGAGCCGCCGGCGCTGCCCGCGCGTCTTTGCAAAGCGTGACCTGCGGGCCGTTTTCCCGAAGGAATGGGTATTTGGAAAACGGTGAAGGCGGGTGGGCCGCTGTGGCGGCGCTGCATCCGTTTGCCCGGATCGGGCCGCAGGGCGGTTTTTCCGCCGGACCGGCCGGGTTAGCCTGCGCCTGATCTGGACCGGCGGAGGCGCGGCATGGAAGCGAAGCGGATCAATCTGGCCTTGCAGGGCGGCGGCGCGCATGGCGCCTTTGCCTGGGGCGTGCTGGACCGGTTGCTGGACGAGCCCGGGATCGAGATCCGCGGCATCAGCGGCACTTCGGCCGGGGCGTTGAACGGCGCCGCGCTGGCGGCCGGCCTGTCCTGCGGGCCGGGGCGGCGCGGGCGGCAGGCGGCGCGCGAGAACCTAGCCCATGTCTGGTCGCAGGTGGGGCAGGTCAGCGACAATTCCGTGGTGCGCTGGCTGCATTCGATGTTCCCGGCGCCCCGCGCCTGGCAGCGGCTGACCGAGCTGTTCTCTCCGGTCGCCTGGCTGGGATCGCTGACGCGGGTGTTCAGCCCATATGACAGCGGGCCGTTCTATTCCAACCCGCTGGCCGCCATCCTGCGCGAGATGCCGCATCCGCGCCTGGGCCGCGAGGAGGGGCCGGCCTTCTTCGTCACCGCCACCAATGTCCGCACCGGCCTGGTGCGGGTGTTCGGCGGGGCCGAGGTGACGGTGGACACCATTCTTGCCTCGGCCTGCCTGCCGGAACTGTTCCGCGCCGTCGAGATCGACGACCCCAGGACCGGCCGGCGCGAGGCCTATTGGGACGGCGGCTATTCCGGCAATCCGGCGCTGTTTCCGCTGTATCATCCCGACCTGCCGCGCGACATCGTCATCGTGAACATCAACCCGATGCTGCGCGACGCCATTCCCAAGACCCCGGCCGCCATCCAGGACCGGGTGAACGAGATCAGCTTCAACGCCTCGCTTCTGGCCGAATTGCGGGCGATCAATTTCGTCAAGCGCCTGTTCGCCGAGGACCGGCTGACCGGGCGGCCGATGAAGAACGTGCTGCTGCACGCGATCATGGACGAGAGCCTGATGAACTCGCTGAGCGCCAGCACCAAGCTGATCCCCAAGCCGGGGCTGCTGGACCGCATGCACGAGGCGGGGGTGCTGGCGGCCGAGCGCTTCCTGGCCGAGGATGCCGGCCATCTCGGCGAGCGCGACAGTTTTGACCTGTCGCGCGTGCTGCGCTAGGCGGCCTGCGCCAGCGCGGCGGCGATGCGGGCCGCCAGCCGGGCATTGTTCAGCACCAGCGCGACATTGGCTTGCAGCGAGCGGCCCTCGGTCAGCTCGAAGATGCGTTGCAGCAGGAAGGGCGTGACCGCCTTGGCGGCGATGCCCTGCGCCGCGGCCTCGGCCAGCGCCTGTTCGACCACCGGGATCATCTCGGCCCGCGGGATCTCGGCCTCGGCCGGGATCGGGTTCACCACCAGTTGCCCGCCGGCGATGCCGAGATCACGCCGCAACCGCGCCGCGGCCGCGATCTGCGCGGGATCGTCCATGCGCAGCGGCGCCGGCAGGCCCGAATCGCGCGACCAGAAGGCCGGCAACTGGTCCTGGCCGAAGGCGATGACCGGCACACCCAGGGTTTCCAGCACTTCCAGTGTCTTGGGCAGGTCCAGGATCGCCTTGGCCCCGGCCGCGACCACGGTGACCGGGCTTCGCGCCAGTTCCTGCAGGTCGGCCGAGATGTCGAAGCTGGTTTCGGCGCCGCGATGCACGCCGCCGACGCCG
This sequence comes from Paracoccus simplex, assembly GCF_042648325.1. Taxonomy (NCBI): domain Bacteria; kingdom Pseudomonadati; phylum Pseudomonadota; class Alphaproteobacteria; order Rhodobacterales; family Paracoccaceae; genus Paracoccus; species Paracoccus simplex. The sequence continues at coordinate 58,179 of NZ_JBHRXE010000009.1, forward strand.
CCGGTCGCGAAGACCGCGATCCCGGCGAGATCGGCGCAGATCATCGTGGCGGCGACGGTGGTGGCGCCGGTGCGCCCCAGCGCCAGGCAGGCGGCCAGATCGGCGCGCGAGAGCTTCATCGCCTCGCCCTGCGGGGTTCTGGCGAGCTGTTCCAGCGTCTCGGCGTCGAGGCCGACGCGGATGCGGCCGCCGATGATGGCGATGGTCGCCGGGGTGGCGCCGGCCTCGCGTACCGTCGCCTCGACCCGGCGCGCCATTTCCAGATTCTGCGGCCAGGGCATGCCATGGGTGATGATGGTCGATTCCAGCGCCACCACGGGACGGTGCTGCGAGCGGGCCTGCGCGACTTCGGGCGACAGGGCGATCAGCGGGTTCATGGCAAGTCCTTTCCGGAAATATGGGCCGAGGCGGCGTGCAAGGCACGAGTCAGGGCTTCGGCACGGGTCGCGCCGGCGATTTCGGCGGCGAGATGCGCCGCGAGGAAACTGTCGCCCGCGCCGGTGACGCGGATCGCCGCGGCCGGCGGTGGCACGGCGTCGAGCGTCGGCGCGTTCCAGGCCGCGTCGGCGACGCGGCGCGCGCCGTCGGTGACGAGCACGCGATGGCCGCCGAGCGCAGTCACGGCCTCGGCGGCTTCGGCGGCGCTGGCGAAGCGGCGGCCGGCCAGCGCC